>DASVNY010000817.1:0-5019 GCA_036383615.1 Chitinophagaceae bacterium | reverse complement strand
CCGTATTTTAATTTTTATAAAGGAGAGCCAGAAATAAAAGCGATGTCTGCCATGCAATATGATGCCTGTACAATAGGCAATCATGATTTTGATGCAGGACTTGAAAACCTGGCTACACAATTAACAGCTCATGCTGTATTTCCGATGTTGGTGAGTAATTATGATTTTACCGGCACACCCATGGAAAATAAAACAATACCTTATAAAATTTTCAACAAAGGAAAAATAAAAATAGGTGTACTGGGAGTGGGTATAGAAATGAAGGGATTGGTTCCTGATAATTTAGCGGGTGCCACACAATACCTTGATCCAATTCAGAAAGCAAATGAAATAGCTGAAAAATTAAAGAGAGATAAAGATTGTGACATGATCATTTGTTTATCACATCTCGGTTATCAGTATAAAGGAAGCAATAAAGTAAGCGATGAAGTATTGGCAAAAGAAACAGAAAACATTGACCTCATTATTGGCGGGCATACCCATACTTTTTTGGATGACCCGGTTGTTTTAAAAAACAAAAAAGGTAATGATGTTATAATAAACCAGGTAGGATGGGCAGGTATAATTTTAGGCAGGTTAGATTTCGAATTTTCCAAATTTTCCGGCAAAAAAATGGCAAATTCTAAATCTATATCAGTTACCAAAAAAACAGGGGAATAAAAATTTTTTTTTATCGGATAAATGTAGATATTCGCCATCCTGTCCAACTTTTTTTATTGACATTGTGTGAAGAATTTTCTGGACAATTTTCAACAACACTTAATAACCCGATATATAAACTGCAAGTTGACTGATGGAGAAAAATGCTGAAAAAGTATGGACCAGTTGTTTGAAGATCATCAAAGACATTGTTGAGTGGCAGCATTACAAAACGTGGTTTGAACCTATCAACCCGGTTTCCTTAAAAAATAATATTCTCGTTATCCAGGTTCCCAGCCAATTCTTTTTCGAATATCTCGAAGAACATTACGTAAATTTATTAGCGAAGACGTTGAAGCGGGAATTAGGAAAAGCAGCACGTTTGGAATACCGCATCATGGTGGATAGTGGCAATAGCAAGAACAAGCCCGTAACGATGGATGTAAGCGGCCAGGGTTTTAAAACTTTTTCAAATAATGAAATGGATTTTCCTCTTGTCATAAATAATCCGGTTAAAAATCCGTTTGTTATTCCGGGTCTGAAAAAGATGCAGATTGACCCGCAGCTTAATCATATTTATACTTTCGAAGCTTTTATTGAAGGTGATTGTAACCGGGTGGCCCGTCGTGCCGGTAAAACGGTAGCCGAAAAACCAGGCGCCAATTCCTTTAACCCGCTTGTTATATATGGAGGCGTTGGATTAGGCAAAACGCACCTTGCACAAGCTATCGGTAATGAAGTTAAAAGATCACATCCCAACAAAGTGGTGTTGTATGTGAGTTCAGAAAAATTCATTAACCAGTTCATGGACCACAGTCGCAACAATGCGATCAACGATTTTATACATTTCTACCAATTGATAGATGTGCTTATAATAGATGATGTGCAGTTTTTTGCGAAAGCAGAAAAATCACAGGATGCTTTCTTTGCCATCTTCAATCATCTTCATCAATCAGGCAAGCAACTGATCCTCACTTCCGACAAACCTCCGAAAGACCTCGAAGGTGTGCAGGAAAGATTATTGAGCCGTTTTCGCTGGGGACTTAGCGCAGATCTGCAGGTGCCTGATTACGAAACCCGGATCGATATCCTGGAGCGGAAAATGAAGAATGACGGATTGGAAATGCCTAAAGAAGTTGTTAAGTATATAGCTTACAATATCAATAGTAATGTGAGGGAATTGGAAGGCGCTTTGATATCACTCTTGGCACAATCTTCGCTGAACAGGAGAGAAATTGATTTAGACCTAGCTAAGAAAGTGTTACGCAATTTTGTAAAATCATCAAGTAAGGAGATCACTATCGAAACCATTCAGCGGATGGTTTGCGAGTACTTCGATGTGTCCTACGATAAACTTCTTCAAAAAACCCGTAAGAGGGAGATCGTACAGGCCAGGCAGATCACTATGTACCTTGCCAAAGCTTTTACAAAAAACTCGTTGAAAACGATCGGCGAGCATTTTGGCGGCAGGGACCACACAACGGTGATCCATTCCTGCCAAACTGTAAAGGATTTGATGGATACCGATACCGTATTCAGGGAAAATGTCCTCGAACTACAGCAAAAAGTGCAGTTAGCTGCGATGTAAGATATATACGAGAGCTTGTTAAAATAATTAAACAGATCCCGGCCAAAACGCCGGGGTTTTTTATTTGCCGGAAATGAAGAAAGATTGTTGGGGGAAAGCAATTAATCTTTATTTTTGCCACCCCTTTAAAAAGGGCAGCCAGAAGTTCTTATAGAGATCAATTAATTTCAGTCAAAAGGTGAGGTGGATGAGTGGCTGAAATCAACGGTTTGCTAAACCGTCGTACGACCTTAAAGTTGTACCGAGGGTTCGAATCCCTCCCTCACCGCAGGTAAGTGAGTGATTTGAAAAACGACCTTAAAAGTTGTTCCGCCAGCTGGCGGATCGAATCCCTCCCTCACCGCTGATCGGTCTGACCGCTATAGATTAATTAGGATCGCCAATGTTATTAAGATGAGCGGTCTGACCGTTTCGGGAGGTAGTTCAGCCCGGTAGAATACCTGGTTTGGGACCAGGGGGTCGCAGGTTCGAATCCTGTCCTCCCGACAAAAAAGTCAAGCAATAAACGCTTGGCTTTTTTATTTAGGGCCCAGCGAGGTAAATTCAAACTAGTAATAAGCTCCCGACCATACCCAGGCAATTTCCCAACCCGGGCAATTAATTTCCAGAACGATTTAATAGCATCCGATCTCACTGAGAAAATCAATTTGAATGATTCGTAGCTCATTTCTGCCGGCGTTTGCCCATTAATAGAGGTGCGGAAATACCGGCTTCGGTAATTGTTCTAAAAAATCATGACACTTGCCCCTCGAGAGACAATTATTTGATTTTAAATATTATAGAATAATAAATTTTTATATAAGCAGATTTTTTTGGCAAAACAAAGTCATGCTTTAGTAATTTTTTTTAAACTTTTATTAATTTTTTAAAAAGTTTATATAAGTTCGATAAAATTTGCCAGCCTTGCCAGACAAACAAACTGCTTATAAAAAAGCAATAATCAAGCACCTCTACTTTAACCAGGAACTATCCTGTTCCGATTTAAGTGAATTGACTGATAGAAGCCTGCCTGTTACTGCAAGGGTTTTAAATGAATTGATTGAGGAAGGGTCGGTAATTGAAACCGGGTATGCAAATTCAACCGGCGGGCGTCGTCCCCAAATGTATTCATTGAAAGCCGACCTGATGTACGTGGTGTCTGTGTCGATGGACCAGATGATCACCCGCATAGTTATGCTTGATATGAATAATAACTATGTAGGTGAAACAAGAAAATATGAACTCCGGCTTGCCAATAACCCGGATTCGCTCAACCAGTTGACACAACATATCGACGAATACATTAGTAATTGCGGGTTTCCTAAAGAAAAAATAGCCGGTATCGGTATTGGTATGCCAGGCTTCGTGGATGTTAAGAAAGGGATCAATCATTCTTTTTTGCGGACAAAACCCAAGGCCAGTATTGTAAGCACCATTGAATCGATAATAGGGCTGCCTGTTCTGATTGACAATGATTCAAGTCTCATTGCTCTTTCCGAATTAAGATTTGGTGCAGCAAGAAATAGACGAAATGCGATGGTAGTGAATGTAGGTTGGGGTATTGGTCTTGGCGTGATCATTAACGGCGAACTGTTCAGGGGGCATAATGGTTTTGCCGGTGAGTTCAGTCATATCTCCCTTTTCACCAATAATAAAATGTGTAGCTGTGGCAAACTGGGATGCCTGGAAACCGAAACATCCCTGCTGGTAATAGCAGAGAAAGCTATACAAGGCTTGCAACAGGGAAAATTGTCTGTGCTCAAAGAGCTTTCACTTGAACATATTGAAGCCACATCAGAGGCCATCATGAGCGCTGCAGCGCAAGGTGACAAGTTCGCTATCGAGTTATTATCGGAAGCAGCCTATAATATCGGAAGGGGTGTTGCTATCCTTATTCATATTCTTAATCCTGAACTGATCATATTGAGCGGCCGGGGATCTGCTGCCGGAAAATTTTGGCTCACGCCCATACAGCAAGCCATCAACGTGCATTGTATTCCCAAAATAGCCGAAGACACAAGAGTGGAAGTTTCATCATTGGGTTACCAGGCAGAACTTGTTGGTGCCGCTGCCTTAGTGATGGAACATTTTGATACGAAAGAGATCAGACAGGATCGAATTATGGCCATTGCCTAAACCTTTATAACCAGAATTTATTTATTAATGCAAAAATCAGGAACTGCGATGAAAAATCTGCTTGCTCGAATGCTGCTGGTATGCCTGGCAGCCGTGTGCTTTCTGGAAGTAAGTGCACAGGAGAAAAAACAGGTAAGGGGAGTGGTGCGGGATGCCGAAGGCAATCCCGTTGCTTCTGCTACCATTAGTGAAAAAGGAACCAAAAATTATGTCTTATCAGACACGAAAGGTGCCTTCAGTATTTCGGTGAATCCAAGCGCCACGTTAGTGGTCAGCTCGGTTGGTTTTGCGGCCCGTGAAATTTCAGCCAACAATAGCGGCGTTGCCGATATCAGGCTGGAAGGTTCGGCGGTAGAAATTGCCGGTGTGGTTGTAACTTCTTTAGGTATTAAAAAAGAACAACGAAAACTCGGGTATGCGGCCACTAAGATCAATTCAGATGATATTATCAAAACAGCCCCCACCAATTTTGCTTCGGCTCTTTATGCCAAAGCGCCAGGTTTAGCTATCAACTCCAACCCGGGTGGTGCCACCAGTGCTGTGGCCCTGCAGATCAGGGGTATTAACTCCATTAATTTCCAGCGCCAACCATTGCTGGTAGTTGATGGTGCCGTGGTACGGAACGGAGCCGCTAACAACGATGGATTTTGGGGAGGCAACCAACGCGTTAACGGGAA
>DASVNY010000816.1:0-1741 GCA_036383615.1 Chitinophagaceae bacterium | reverse complement strand
CTTCCAACTGGTCAACCGACAATTATGATCGTTCGGTTCTCTTCAATCCTTTCAGTGATATGAACTGGAAAAACTGGACAGATTCTACTACTCAATGGGGGATTGATTTTACGCCTTGTATTTTTCCCGGTTTCAATGATAAAAAATTCGCCCCCACCAGCAAGCTGTATGATATCGGCAGAACACCGGAGTTCTTTACCGACTATTGTAATGTTGCGAAAAGAAATATGGGAAGCAAACGGATCGTGCTGATCAATTCCTGGAATCATTTCCAGATGGGAACATCACTGGAGCCGGCAACCGAATACGGAACTACTTATCTGGATATTACAAAGACACAATTCAAACTGAATTAATACTTATTTACCGACAGTAATAAATACCTATGCAGAACAAGGCACACAGATACATAAGCAGGAGAAAATTCGTGGCATCCGTGGGAATGCTGGCAGTAGCATTGCCATTGGGTGCTTCGGCTTTTGATTTTCTTACTTCACCCGGCAAAGGGTTCCACTTTTCATTATTGGGAGATATTCATTTTGATAAACTGGAACATCATGACCTCGAGTATGTGCGCAACAATTTTTCCGGGGGAGATGTTACACAGGTGCAGAATTATTCAAGGATCACGAAAGACAACCTGCCGCAATTGCTGAAACGGGTAAAAGAAGAGGCCAATAAGCTGAATGCGGATTTTCATCTTCAATTGGGCGATTTTGTAGAAGGCTTATGCGGTTCCGAAGAAAAAGCTGCCCGGCAAACCAATGAATTTATTTCGCTGATAAAAGAGCAACAACTGAACCGCCCATTCCTTGTGATCAAGGGTAATCATGATATCACCGGTATTGGCGCATCCGAAACGTATAGCAAGATAGTATTGCCCTGGCAGGAAGGGGAGCAAGAGCAAACAAGAAGATCAGCCAACTCAACTTTTGTTCATAAAGGCGCACGATTTATACTCTTTGATGGCTATACACCTGATGAAAGTCTTGCCTGGTTGAAAGAAGTATTTGCAACAAATAAAGAAAAGCTGATCTTCTTCTGTGTGCATCAACCGGTCGTTCCTTTTACGGCACGTTCAAACTGGCACCTATTCGGCAAACCAAGCCAGCAGAAAAAAAGAGAGGAACTTATCAACCTGCTGGGAGAAAATAAAGTGATCGTGTTGTGCGGCCACTTACATAAAACAAGCATATTGACCCGTACTACCCCGAAAGGGAAATTCATTCAAATATGCACCGGTAGCGTGATCGAAGACGCAGATGGCAAAGTCAAAAATCATTTGCAGGGAATCGATGCCTATGGCGCCAGCCTGCTTGATCTCGAACCAAAATTCTCTCCCAGCTCACTCGAAGAGCGAAAAAATAATCTTGAAAATGAAAAACCATTTATTACCTATTTCGAGTATGCTGATTTTATGGGCTATTCCACGGTAAGTGTTTCATCTAAAAACAAAGTGGAAATGTCCATTTACAGGAATTGGGATACACAGCCCTGGAAAAAATTTAGTGTATCTGATCTTTTTAACTAAAGCTGAGCATGATTAAAATCAGGACTCTTTATTTCATAGTAGCACTGCTCCTCACCAATTTTTGTTCCCTTGCACAAAACGTAAGCTTTATTGCGCTGGGTGATATGCATTATGATCGGTTGCAGGATCATGACCTGGACTATGTAATGACCCGGCCACAGGATTATGAGCAGATATTTAAAGAGTATCCGCAATACACTGCTTTTTTCA
>DASVNY010000815.1:0-5673 GCA_036383615.1 Chitinophagaceae bacterium | reverse complement strand
CTTTGAAGAAGAACAGGAAGTGGCTGCTGCGAATGCCAGGATCAAAAACAATTTCTGATTATTAAACAACATACTCATCGATTTTGGTTAAGAATATGCTCTTACAATAGGAAATATTATGCCTGATTTTCGGTCTTCCGGCTTTCAATCCACCTATTTCCCAAGTCGGGGTTTTGTTGAACGGCCACTAACTATTTTGTCAATCCATTATTTATTCATCATCCTTCGCTTCCATTCCCGGGGACTACGTCTTTCATGAATAACTGCAAAAACCACTACAGTTTCGGAATCCCTTTTAAAAAAAAGTATGAGATATGGAAAATCTGCTAAATGATACCGTTTTACTCTTTTGCTAAGATTAAAAAAAGCATCCGGGTTACTGGTGATCTTTTCAAATCCGTTATATAGTTGTGCAACAAACCTGACAGCCAATAATTGAGAAATATCTTTGTACCAATTCGTAATTTCTTTGATATCAGCAGCAGCTTCCGCAAGAATATCGAGGCGCATTATCCAAGAATATTATCTAACTCTTTTCTAAGTTCATCAGGGCTAATGAACCTGGCTTTTCCGGCATCAACAATAGCCAGCCTCTCATTGATAAAATCCAGCTGATCTTTAGTGAGAGTACGTTGCTCTTCACCAAAAAGATTTAACTCAAGCGCCTCATACAATTCATATTGCTCAGCCTTTGAAAGCTTTAGTATATCATCTTTCAGCTTGCCCATAAAAAACTTTTCTTCAAGTTACAACAAATTGTTTTCAAAGTAGTGGTACAGTTTGAATAATCATTAATGTTTTCCCGCAGATTTGCGCAGATCAAGCCGCAGATATACGCTGAGAACAAGCGATACTTAAGTGATCTGCGATAATCCGCGGAAAAATCTGCGCAAATCTGCGGGAGAATTTCAAAATTATAGTCATACTCATCCCTTCACAATTTTATTATAACTCGTCACCAAACCACGTATCAGCGAAGAGCTGAAACCCTGGTGCTCCATTTCATTTAAGCCGGCAATAGTGCAGCCTTTTGGAGTTGTTACCTTATCAATTTCCTGTTCAGGATGTGTGCCCTTCTGCAATAACAATTCCGCGGCACCTTTTACAGTTTGCGCTGTGATCAAAGATGCAGTAGCCGCATCAAATCCTATCTCGATACCACCCTGTATGCTGGCGCGAATGTATCGCATCGCATAGGCAGTGCCACATGCGCCCAGTACAGTAGAAGCATCCATTAATTTCTCATCAATAGTTGTCACTTTACCCAGTCTGGTGAATAATTCATTTACATATTTTATATCTGCAGCCGATGCATTTGAAGAACAAATGCAGGTCATACTTTCCTGTATCGCAATAGCCGTATTAGGCATCGCCCTGAAAAGCGGTACATCTTTTTTGACAACCGTGCCCATTTCCGCGGTGGTAACGCCGGTGACAACGGAGATAAAGATCTTTTCAGCTGTCAATTCCTTTTTAACAGCGTTGAGAACCTCGTTGGATTGAAATGGCTTTACCGCTAAAATGATCACATCCGCCTTTTTTACCGCAGCAGCATTATCATCCGTTACTTCAACCCCTTTTTCTTTTAAAAACTTTAGTGAAGACACATTTCTTTTCGTGACAGTTATTTCCGAAGCCTTACTGAATTTACTTTTCAATAAACCTTCCGCGATGGCAGTACCAAGGTTACCTCCGCCAATGATCGCTATTCTCTTTCCCATACACTTGTTTTAATGAAGATACTTAGGTAAAAGAAAAATCCCGTCATGACGACGGGATTAATTATTTATTGTACTAACAAACTTTTGTCTTTACTACATCGAAGACAGCGCCGAACCGGCTTCTTCCTTAGATAAATAATTCTCAATAGCTGTGTCATAGCGGTCCTTCCACCAGTCGATCGTTCCCCAGAAATCGCCATTCACCATCATTTCACCACTGGTAACAACACCGATCTTTTCAGCAGGAAAGTTGCCAAGCATTTTTTCAAACTCACTCACCTTATCGATCGCTACCGTTACCACTACCCTGCTCTGCCCTTCACCAAAAAGAAAAGCGTCTTTGCGGCAAGTGTTGTTGGTGATGATCGAAAAACCAAGCTCACGGTTAAAACCACTTTCGCAAATGTTTACAAACAAACCTCCTTCACTGATATCATGCGCGGAGAGAATAATTCTTTTGCGGATAAGTTCAGCTAGTTTTTGTTGCAGCTCAAATTCTTCATCAAGGATAAAATGTGGCGCGGGTGAATGCTCGATACCATAAATATGATGGAGGTATTCTGAACAGTTCAGATCGCTATTGACAGCTCCCAGCAAATAAATAACATCACCTTCTTCTTTAAAGTCCAATGTCATTTTACTGTTCACATCTTCCAATAATCCCACCATACCAATGGTTGGTGTTGGATAAACCGGGCCATCAGGATTCTGGTTATAGAAGCTGACATTGCCACCAGTTACCGGTGTTTCAAATTTTCGACAGGCATCTCCCATTCCTTTAATGGCGTTCACAAACTGGTAATAAACTTCCGGATCGTATGGATTACCAAAATTCAAACAGTTAGTTACACCCAATGGCTGTCCACCGCTGCAAACAATATTTCTTGCCGCTTCACTAACAGCGATCATAGCACCTTTATAGGGATCGGCATAAACATAACGGCTATTACAGTCAGTTGTAACGGCCAAACCCTTCTTTGTTCCTTTCACTACCACTACCGGCGCATCTGTTGGTGTGTTGGTTGATGAATTCACTGTGCCAACCATGCTATCATACTGTGTATATATCCATCTTTTAGAGGCAATCGAAGGTAATTGGATCAATTGTTCCGCCACTGCTTTCAGATCTGATGGCTCTGGAACCGAAGAAGCATCAAACTTTTTTATCTCTGCGAAATAGGCTGGCTCTTTATATTCTCTTTCATATTGCGGAGCGCCACCACCCAATACTAATTCATAGGCTGGTAAAGAAGCTTCCAGTTCACCCTGCATATAAAAATTCAAAATGCCATCATCTGTTACTTCACCGATCACAGAACAAGGAAGGTCCCATTTCTCAAACACTCTTTTTACTTCTTCTTCTTTTCCTTTTTCTGCTACAAGCAACATTCTTTCCTGGCTCTCACTTAATAATAGTTCCCATGCCTTCATATTTTTTTGACGGGTGGGCACTTTATCAAGATCTATTCGCATTCCTACTTCACCTTTCGCACTCATCTCTGAGGTTGAACAAATTATTCCTGCCGCTCCCATATCCTGCATACCTACGACAGCACCTGTTTGTATCACTTCCAGACAAGCTTCCAATAATTTTTTCTCCTGGAAGGGATCACCCACTTGCACAGCCGGCAGGTCCTGCGCACTTTCTTCGGTGATATCAGCGGAAGCAAATGAAGCGCCGCCAATACCATCTTTTCCTGTTGCGCTACCAACAAACATAACCGGGTTGCCGGTTCCTTTGGCTGTTGCTGAAATTGTTTCGCCGGCTTTCACAATACCCACACTCATGGCATTCACCAAGGGGTTGGTATGATAGCATTGCTCAAAATAAATTTCACCACCAACAGTGGGCACGCCAAAACAATTACCATAGTGACCGATACCATGCACCACACCCGATAACAAGTGTTGTGTTTTATCTTCCTCCAAATTGCCAAAACGTAATGAATTCAGCGAAGCGATCGGTCTTGCACCCATTGTAAAAATATCACGATGAATACCACCTACTCCTGTTGCAGCACCCTGGAAGGGTTCGATCGCTGAAGGGTGATTATGTGATTCAATTTTAAATACAACACCTAAACCATCACCAATATCCATGAGGCCTGCGTTCTCTTCACCTGCTTTCACCAGCATTCTTCCACCTTCTCTCGGTAAAGTTTTTAACCATTTAATAGAATTCTTATAGCTGCAATGCTCGCTCCACATACCACTGAAAGCACATAGCTCATTAAAATTGGGAGTTCTGCCCAGCTTTTCTTTGATCAGTTCAAATTCCTGTTCTGTAAGTCGTAATTGCTGGGCGGTTTTAACTGTTACTTCCATTGCTGTTTAAATTTACCTGTGCCTGAAAACAGGTGTGACTTTTTAGAAGTGGCAAAGCTACAACCGGCAAATCAATTAGCAAATTAGCAAATGTGCGAATTACCCCATATTTCTTCACATAATCTGAGATCCCGATATACAGAGTTATCAATTATTAATTCTAGACTCCTAACTATTAACTAACAACTTAACTCATACCTGTCAACGTTCATCCACTTTCGCATATATTGTCTATTTTGCGACGATAAACCTTCTGCTGTGGAGTACCTGCTTTTTGTTGCATATCTCGTTTTATTTGCGTGGCTTGTTACACGCACCAGGTTTTTCAGGACTTCAGGACTCAGTCAACCTCAACTCGTGATACTTTTCCTGCTTAAAGTGATGGCAGGGATCTTTTACGGATGGATCGGTCTTTATTACGGAGGCCTCGCTCAAATGGCCGACACCTGGGGTTTTCATACCAGTTCAGTAAACGAATATCATTTACTGCAAACGGATCCGGGAGAATATTTTACCAATCTCTTTCATAACCCTTATGAAGATGGACTCAGCAAATTTCTTACTGCGGAAGGTTCTTACTGGAACGACTTAAAAGGAAATGCATTTATAAAGATCCTTTCCATCTTCAATATCTTCAGCTTCGGGCACTACTATGTCAACATCATTTTCTATTCCTTTATCACGTTATATGGCCCGATGGCTATTTTCAAAGTGATGTCGGATGTTTTTCCCACCAAAAAGCTATCTGTTGTACTGGCCACTTTCATGGTTCCTTCATTTGTTTACTGGACAAGTGGCATTCATAAAGATGGATTGATCTTTTTAGGGATCGGCCTGGTGATCTATCATCTTTATTTTGGATGGAAAGAAAATAAATACGGGATCAAAAGGATCGCGGGTATTTTAGTTGGCCTGCTGCTTCTTTTATTATTGAGAAATTTCTTGCTTGTAATAATTATTCCTGCAATCGTAGCCTGGCTGATCGCCAATCGCTGGGCTCAAAAGGGATTGACAGTTTTTGCATCGCTTTATCTTTTATTCATTATCCTTTTTTTTACTGCACGATATATCAACCCGCAATTCGATTTTCCGCAGGCAGTAGTAAATAAACAACAGGAGTTTATTAAACTCGAAGGAGGCTCAACCATACCCATAAGACAACTTGAACCTACTGCTATCAGTTTTCTAAAAACAATGCCGCAGGCATTCACCTTATCAACGATAAGGCCCTATCCGGGTGATGTAAAACATATCCTCTCCCTTGCCGCGGCTACCGAGATCAATGCTTTATTACTTCTTTTCCTGCTCTTCATTTTTACAAGAAGCAATGGGTTGCAATCAAAGAACTTTATCTACTTCTGCCTGTTTTTTGCTTTTTCATGGCTCTTAGCCATCGGCTTTAGTGTAAATAACCTTGGGGCCATCGTTCGGTACAGGAGTGTTATCATCCCCTTATTAGTTGTTCCCATGGTCGCTCAAACCGACTGGAAACGGGTTAGCAGCTTCCTTTTTAATGGCATTAGAAATAAATCTAACGCCTAGGAATTCAGAACAAACGTTAGATTTTTATATTTTTTCTTCACTTTTTGTTGTTTTTTATCAACAGATAAAGATTTTTTAATCTTTT
>DASVNY010000814.1:0-1624 GCA_036383615.1 Chitinophagaceae bacterium | reverse complement strand
ACTACCCGAACCGGATGATTTTCTGCAATCATATCCGCAAGACTGGGGGGAAACAAAAAAGACTGATGCTGGTTGTACGTTTTGAATAAGGGCTTTGGCATAAGATAGTTTGTTCAACAAAATTTAAAAACTCTCTGGCCTTTTGCAATCCCAATTTATACAGCCCAAATGTGCATAAACCAGCCTTAAAAAATGAAAGAGGCTGCCTCTTTTGAGACAGCCTCTTTTTTATTGAGGTTACTCGTCCTAATTTTGCCGAATAATTTTTACTATGATCAATTTGGCGAACGGAGAAAGTAATACTGTGCCTGCCCCACTTAAAGCAATTGCAGAAAAGGTCAGGGCCGGGGAACGGATAACCGATGAAGAAGGCCTGTTACTTTTTGAAAAAGCAAGTCTCTCCTTTGTGGGCAGCCTTGCTAATATGGTAAGAGAAAGATTACATGGCGATACCACTTATTTCAATCGCAATTTTCATATCGAGCCAACCAATGTCTGTGTATTCAGCTGCAATTTTTGTTCCTACAGCCGTCTTTATGCTCATCGCGATGAAGGCTGGGAGCTTAGTATGGACCAAATGCTTGCTATTGTAAAAAAATATGATGGCAAACCAGTTACCGAAGTGCATATCGTTGGCGGTGTTCATCCAAAAATGAACCTTGAATTCTTTGCTGAATTGCTCAGGAAAATAAAACAGCATCGCCCCGATCTGCATATCAAAGGTTTTACAGCAGTGGAACTTGATTACATGTTCCGCAAAGCCAAAATGAGTGTGGAAGAAGGAATGAAGTATTTACATGAAGCCGGGCTTGATTCATTGCCAGGCGGCGGCGCTGAGATATTTGCCGCAGAAATAAGAGAGCAAATATGTGCCGACAAAGTTGATGCAGATGGATGGCTGAATATTCATGCAACAGCTCATCAACTCGGCATGCACAGTAATGCGACCATGCTCTATGGTCATCTTGAAAAATATCATCACCGCATTGACCACATGAGAAGGCTCCGTGATCTGCAGGATAAAACAAAGGGTTTCAATACTTTTATCCCGCTGAAATTCCGCAACAAGGATAATGACATGAACTACCTTGCAGAAAGCAGTGTGATCGAAGACATGAAGGTTTATGCCATTGCCCGCATATACATGGACAATTTCCCTCACCTGAAAGCTTACTGGCCCATGCTGGGTCGTCAAAATGCACAGCTTTCTTTATCGTTTGGTGTGAATGATATTGATGGCACCATTGATGACAGTACAAAGATCTATTCAATGGCCGGAGCCGAAGAACAAACCCCTTCCATGAACACAGCAGAACTGGTTACTCTTATTAAACAGGTGAAACGAAAACCTGTTGAAAGGGGAACTTTGTATAATGTCATTAGGGATTACAGTGATATAGACGTAAAAGAAATAGAGCTTAATCCCCTGCTAAACTAACTGCATGATCTCTTATAATCCCAAAGACTGGTTCACTTTTATTTTTCGTTTTCATAAAGCTGATACAGTCAGGAAGCTCGGCCCATTACTGATCGGCATCTGTATCTATTCGGGTGTTATTGCTTTTCTTGAACTGGAATTCTGGAAACTATCCGATAAAAGCTATGTAAAGAATATACCCCTGAT
>DASVNY010000813.1:0-2192 GCA_036383615.1 Chitinophagaceae bacterium | reverse complement strand
CAAGCATCGAGTTTGGCAACGGTCATTCTACTGAAGTTGAGTTTGAGGTGATAGCTGAATAAGTCGTCATTCAAAGAGAATTATATTGAAAGCCCCTTGTCCAGGGGCTTTTTTACGCTTATACTTTTTATTTCACCCTTTAGAAACCAGTAGTTTAGAGCGACAGGATTGGCCATTAGGAAGAATTTGGCAATATCTCAAAAAAAAATCCGTTATTTTGCCCTGTATTGGTGTTCTTTCAGTTTCACAAGTCCTGAACTTTTCTCAAATTCCTGTGAATGTTCATTGGTTACTGTTTACTGTTGGCACTATTTGTATTTTTAAATTTCACAACACAATGAACATTTACGTAGGAAACCTGAGTTGGAACCTGAAGGATCAGGATCTCTCAAATCTTTTTGCATCACACGGTGAGGTGGTATCTGCTAAAATCGTTACCGACAAATTCACTAACCGCAGCAAAGGCTTTGGCTTTGTTGAAATGGCTAACGATGACCAGGCACAAGCTGCTATTACAGCTTTGAATGGTTCTGAAGTTGACGGCCGTAATATCGTCGTTAACGAAAGTCGTCCTAAGCCTGAAGGCGGCGGCGGCGGTGGCTTCAAGAAAAGAAGCTTCGGCGGCGGCGGCGGTGGTGGCGGCTTTAAAAAAGGCGGCTACAACAAAGGCGGCGGCGGTGGTTACAACCGTGACCGTGGTGGTTACAACAACGATTATTAATCATTATAATAATAAATCGTTTTATAAATCCTCCCAGGCGGGAGGATTTTTTATTTCCCCCTCTGGCATTAAAATTCATTCCTGATATTTTAATATCGGCTTAATGACGACTTAATGAACCACTTCTACTTTTACACTCCCGGATATTGATAAATACAGGCTCTCCTATTGTTACCCGGCCCGGAATTTGTCATTGCAAACGGGACTGTTTCTATGATCACTGTCATTATTCCTGCGTTAAACGAATCTGCAACTATTGCATACGTGGTAAGCCTTTGCCGCGCCAACCCGCTTGTATCCCAAATTATCGTAGTGGATGATCAATCAGAAGATGATACAGCTGAGCTGGCAAAAAATGCCGGTGCAGAAGTGATCATCAGCAAAGCAAGAGGTAAAGGCATATCAATGAAAGAGGGCGTGCAGGCTTCTGTCAATGAGTTGATCGTGTTTCTCGATGCCGATATCAATCCTTATCCTGAAAGATGTATTGACAATCTTACCGAGCCATTGATGCATGAAGAGATAGATTTTGTGAAAGGTGCATTTGCACGCAATGCCGGTAGAGTAACAGAATTGGTAGCAAAGCCATTGCTGAATATTCTTTTTCCAGGGCTCGCTCATTTCTCACAACCATTGAGTGGTATGATCGCAGGCAAAAAAGCATTCTTTAAAAAAATAGATTTTGTCAACGACTATGGTGTTGATATCGGGATACTGATCGACATGTACCTGATGAAAGCAAAAGTGAAAGAAGTCAATATTGGCTATATAGAAAATAAAAGCAAGCCCTGGGAAGCATTGGGCAAAATGAGCAAGGAAGTTTCCCGCGCCATACTCAGCAAGGCCCGCGGCTCTTCCAGCGGTATTTATTCCGAAGAAGATATTCATTCGCTTGAAACGATTAACCGGGAGATGAATAAAGTTCTCCGTGAAAATGTTTCGGGTTTTCATAAGATGGCCATCTTCGATATGGATGACACGATATTGAAGGGACGTTTCATCAATGAATGCGCCAAAGCTTTTAATTTCTTTCCGCAGCTGGAAGATTTCCGTTCGGTTGAAAAAGATCCCATCATACTGGCAAAGAGAATTGGATTGTTGTTGAAAGGAAGAACGATTGACGACCTCTTACATGTTGTTGCTGAAATGGAGATCGTGGAAGATTGCAAAGAAGTGATCAGGCATTTAAAGAACAAAGGATACATCATCGGCATCATCAGCAATAGTTATACATTGATCACTAATTACATCAAACAAAAGATCGATGCTGATTTTTCATTGGCTTATCAATTGGAAATGATCGAAGGAAGGGTTTCAGGTGAAGTGAATCTTCCTTTCCATTTTTTTGGCTCCCCGCAAAGTGTGTGCGGTCATGCTTTCTGCAAAACCAATGCGTTGCAGTATGCCTGTGAACAATATGCAGTGCAACTCAAAAACACTATCGCGATTGGCGATAGCGCCGATGATCGCT
>DASVNY010000812.1:0-4290 GCA_036383615.1 Chitinophagaceae bacterium | reverse complement strand
ATACCAATTCTTTAGTACCCACCGGAACAGTAATGGAGTATTCGCCTTTCGCATTTGAAACCACACTCGTCTTTTTTCCGTCATGATTAGCTGATATACTAACACCACGTAACGGCACGTCGTCGCTTGCTGCTGCTACTTTACCTTTAATAATACGCTCCTGCGCCAATAATAAAGTGCTGCCAAGCAACAAGGAGAAAAGCACAGAAAATAACTTTCTCATTGATTTAGTTTTTGGGTTGAGGCAATAAAATATCCTCATTAGATTACTCTAAGTGTTATTGATTAAAAAAAATAAATAGGAAAAGGAGATAAAAGTAAGCGCCGGTATAAGGCACTTTTACATAGGCAATGCGTTCGGGAGTAAAAGTAGGATGCTACACCGACTTAGCAGCTGCTTACAAGGTTAACTTAATAAAAAGTTATAGTTAAGGGAGATGAAAGAGATTATTATTTTTTATAATTGAATTAAGATATGTTACTCCACCAGATCTCCCCAACGATAAAATTGAAATGTTTTATCATCACTCATCGCTACAAATAATCCTTTTTGAAAACGACTGTTCAATGGTTTTGCTGCTGTTCTACTGCTTGTGAATAATTACCGGCGTTATAAAAAAAATCCGATCTGCTGCAGGTAATCCGCTTCGGTAAATGTGTTTCTTTTTTCAGTTAATACAAACTTAATCGGGCCCCCGAACAGGGAAAGTAAAATAGCCGGCTATGTTTTCTATTTAGCAATCCGGCGGGTTTGACCTCCCCTTCCGGGCCTGGCCGTTCTCTCTTTCTTGCCAAATTTGCGCGGGTAATAAGAAAAAGTGAGTAAGAAATACTGTTGCAACCCATTCGTAATACGGGTGTAAGTACCATAAGCATTTGCACCATTATTGATGTTCTGGTATTTCTTTAATATATCCATCGCTGAAAATTTCAGCTCGCCCTGCTGTTTCATAAAACGATATGTCACGAAGCTGTTCCAAAAAATAAAGGGCTTATCAATATTTGAATTATTGACACGTTCTGCGGTGCTGCTAAAACTGAAATTTTCAGGGTAATTCAGAACGAGTCCCAGCCGGGTTGAATTACTGTTATTGGTAAATGCATTCAGGCCCGGTGCTGTTGGCTGGTATTTGTAACGCTGGAACGACTGTTGTAAATTAATTATCAGGACTGTTCTAAGCGAAAATTGCCAGCTGAACTGGTTGGAGAAATTATTAGTCCCGCTCGTGTTGCTCACGCCATCTATATAGTTGGGCGATTCACTGTCCCGGAAATTTCCATTATAGGTAAATTGAAGACTGCTTTTCTTTATCCTCTTTGCTATATTGATACCCCAGTTCAGGCTCTTTGTGCTGATCCTGCCCGCATTGACATAATAGGAAGTTCTTTTTCCTGACAATTCATTAATAATACTATCTGTAACAGGATCAAGTGTGAACGAATAACCACCGCTGATATTACCGTTGCCAGAA
Organism: Chitinophagaceae bacterium; assembly: GCA_036383615.1. Taxonomy (GTDB): domain Bacteria; phylum Bacteroidota; class Bacteroidia; order Chitinophagales; family Chitinophagaceae; genus CADEDV01. The sequence goes on along the minus strand of DASVNY010000812.1, from coordinate 2,818 downwards.
TACTCTGATTTGGGGTTTTCTGTATTAAAATTACTGTTCACACCGAATGAATGGTTACGGGTGTTTTTCAAAAATGGGTTACCGATCCTGATATCATAAGCATTGATGTTGTCAACAATCGTGTATAACCGGTCAATGGATGGATAGTCATAATTTCTTGAGTAGTTGCCCGAAACGAAATACCTGTATTTACCACGCTTTTGAAATGTTAGATTGACATTCCCTTCGTATCGGAAGAAGTTAAAAGAGCGATCCAGGTTTCTTTTCGCAAAAGAAGATGAGTTCTTATCGGTTTTAAGATCGTTGATAAACCTGACCTGTATGGATATGGTGCGGTTATATGAATCGTTGTACTTTGAAAAATATTTTGATAGCGAGAGTATAGGTGAGTATTCAATCAATTCTCTTTCATTCCGGTTGGAAAGATCCCCGTTATTTACATATACCTTGTTGGTACTGTCATAATCACTGGCCTCCGTATCATCTTTGAACCGGTTATAATTGAACCGTTGCGAGAAATTGAGGTTTATTCCAAACAAATTATATCTTCCCAATAGCAGTCTTTTAAATCCTGTGTAGTCAAGCGTTCCTCCTACAGACAACGATTCATTGTTGGAAATATAACGCCGGTTAAAGGAATTGTTTTGACTTACATCCGTGAACGATTCAAATTCAGTGATCACATCTCTTACCGACCTGCTATTGTTTCGCCTTACGCTTACCTGCAGGTTGAAACTTTTTGCGGGCTCTTCGTTATCTGATTTGGCAAAGCCAAGGTTCACCGATTCATTATCCGATCTCCTGCTTTGTTGTGTATTGGAATTGTTGGTGCTTTGCAGTTCATTTGCAGCATTTCTTACTTCAACATTTCGTGATGAATTGCTCCTGTCGGTACTGCTTCCCACATTACCACTTACACTCAGGTTATCGTTATAGCTATTTGTCTTTACATAGGTGAAACCGAAATCATGCCTGTCCTGCCGGCTTTTTTGTTCTCCCTCTTCACGAACAAACTGCGGGTTGTTAAGCGTGGTTCGGTTTTGCAAATTCAGGTCGGTGAGAAAACTGTTCGTTCCCGACTTTGTATAATTAACCGATAGCCGGTTGTTTTGCCTGCTATTGGCAGCATCATTAAAATTATGTGTCGCTAACAACCCGATAGAATGATTCCGGCTGATGCCACTTCCTCCAAACCTGCCGACATTGTATAAGTTAGGATTGGAGCTGCGGAATGTATTATTCTGAAACATCTCCTGGAGACTGCCGATATTCTTATTGATATTATTTATGCCACCGCCAACACCGGCGCTGCTTTTCTTTGTATAAACCTGGAAGGAAAGATCCGACTCAAAACGTTCAGTGGTACCAACCCCGATGCCGCCTTTTCCAAAATATCCTTTCTTACTGCCTTCTTTTAGTTTGATATTCATGGTCAGCAAAGAATCCTGTGGTTGTATTGGCTGGCCGATATTACTTCTATCATACTCCTGGTAGAGTTGAATTTTATCGATGGCTGATTTGGGAAGGTTTTGTGTAGCAATACGCGGATCGGTTGTTCCCATGAATGGTTTTCCATCCACGAGAAGACTTTGCACTTTTACACCATTAACCGTTATGGTGCCGTCGGACCAGATCGTAATGCCGGATACCTGGTTCAATAATTCTTCAACAACAGCTTCCTTCTTCATCTTAAATGCCGCCGGGTTGATCTCGAGTGTGTCACCATTCATACGGATAGGAATTGAAGCGGTTACCACCACTCCCAGCGTATCCATTTTATTTAGTTCAAGGAACACAACCAGCGAGTCTGTCTTGCCTGCTTCGAGTTGAAGTGCTGTTTGATAATTAATATACCCTGTATAAGATATGCTTACCAATAGTTGTTTTCTCAGGGGCAGTTTTCCAATGGCGAATTTTCCGTATTTATCAGACAATTGATAGGCGATAACAGAGGAGTCTTGTCCCAAAACAGTTACTGTTGCCAGTTCCAAAGGGCTTTTGGTAGCACTGTCCATAACCGAGCCGGCAATCTTGCCGGTTTGACTATAAGCCAAAACACAGCAGCACGACAAAAAGGAAATGAGCAGTATTCGTTTCACTGTTAGTTTTTAAGTTTAAATTCCACTATCACGGGTGTGGCAGCGGGCGGATCAATTTTTAAAAAATTTTCCAGCTCTTTAGGCACTGCAACATTTTTATGCTGCGCAAAAAAAGCGACCAGGTCACCTGCCTTTTGCGTTTTGTAAAACTTACCGCCCTTTCTCGACAGCCCATAATCTGCCAGTAACTGCAAATTATAATGGGTGCTATCCGGTCTTATATTTTTAATCTTACAAATACTATTGGTTTGCTTTTGATAAATATATGATTCGTAATTGGAGAGATAGCCGACAGAAAAATAGATAAAACGTGCAGTTTCATAAAAATTGTATGCCTGGCGAAACATCCAGCCGTTATTACGTTTAAAATTGTCGCGTTCTGTCCTATTCTTAAATGGCCTATTAAAAAAGGATGGGGGCAAACTGTTTTCGAGTGGCATCACCAATTGAAAAGCGGGATAGAGGCTATCGCCGGTCATTTTATATATCGTATCGCAATAGGGACGGGTAACAACATGAACAAAGGGAGTATCTGTCCTGACCACAGCAACGTTCTCCTCGGTGTAGAGGAACCTCGTCTCATTGATATGGTTGTAGGGAAAGAATCCTTTTACCAGCTTATTGTTCCTGTAAAGTTTAAACTCATAATCCAGGCTATCAGTGTAAAGATCGCTGGTAGTGATCAGTCCCTGCCAATAAAGATCTGCATAGAAAGGGTG
>DASVNY010000811.1:0-3637 GCA_036383615.1 Chitinophagaceae bacterium | reverse complement strand
CACGCGGCTTTTCTCGAATCGAATTATTGCGAAGACATGCTTTTTAATGGCAATTATCCCTATCATTTAAAAAAACGTATCAGTGGTGATGAAGGACATTTGTCCAATGCCCAGGCGCTCGACTTGTTTGTGAAACATCGCGCTTCTTTTTTGCAATTGCTTATTCTTTCACACTTATCAAAGAATAACAACAAACCTTCACTGGTTGATACAATGTTCAATCAGCATGCCGGCAATACGAAGATCTTTGTGGCCAGCCGCTATGAGGCATCTCCCTTGTTCCATATAGAAAATGATCAGCAGGAAGTGCATCCAACATTCAAAGCCAAAGCAGTTCCCGCCGCACAACTATCCTTATTTTAGGAAATATTAAATTTAAAATGTAAAATATTAAATGTAAAAGTGTCGGTCGTTTTACATTTAATATTTTACATTCTACATTTTATATTTTAATAAAAAACCGCCAGTTGCAGTTGACAACAAGCGGCTTGTTTAATGGCATAATTATTTATCAGGCCTGGGGCGAGCCATTTTCAGGCACTTCATCATTGTCATCATCAGTATCGTTCTCTGCATAACTATCATTGTCTTCTTCATCAGCCTCCGGTTCTACCATTACTGTTTCTTCCACTATCACAATTTCTTCTACTGGCTCAACCTGGTAAATAGCAGGTGCTGGTGCAGCAGCGGGAGCTGGTTTAGGAGCCGGCGCTTTTTTAGGTGCTGGCTTTTTAGCAACTGGTTTTTTAACTGCCGGTTTTTTAGCTACTGGTTTTTTTGCTACCGGTTTTTTCTTTGGTGCAGGTTTCTTAGCAACCTTCTTTGCAACTTTTTTCTTTGCAGCTTTTTTAGCCGCAGGGCGTTTTGCCGATTTCTTTACTACTTTTTTCTTTGGCGCTGCTTTTTTACGGGCAGGCTTTTTAGCTGCTTTTTTCTTAGGAGCAGCTTTGCGCTTCGCTACTTTTTTTGCAGCCTTCTTTGCTGGTTTTTTGCGGGCAGGTTTTGCCTTCTTCTTAGAAGCCATACAATAATAGTTTGTAGGTTATTAAAAGGTAGTTTATAAAAAATTGGTCAGGACATTGAAATTACAATCATTCATCACTATCTGCAAAATTTAGTCCGGGTTTTTAAATATTTAATTTTTGGACCTCCTGGATTTGGGGAAGCCACATAAAAAAAGACGAACTATTGATAGCTCGTCTTGCTGAAAGGATAGCAGGATAGTTATTTTTCAAGGATATTCTTCAGGTTGCCAAGACTGATCTCGATATCTTTTCCAAGTAGTTTATCCATATTCATAAAGAGCAGCATAATGTTCATGGGGTATCTCATTTGGCTCTGGATGGCCTATTTTGCCCTTGTTTGGTCAGTTGACAACAGTAATTTTCAGGTTCAAAGCAGTTAACAAACGAGGCGATATCGTAAAAGTCACGGATTGTCGCTTCGATGTCCGTTTTACCCGCTGATTTTTCTCCAATAACCATTTTTTAACCATTAAACCGAAATTGATAAAACAGACAATCAAAACAAGATTGCTGGAGCTCTTTTTTTCAGCGCCTCCCATTTTTCTTCTTCTGCGCAAAATGAAACAGACACCAGCTTTATCACCCGGATAAATCCATAAATTGCTCATCCGCAAATACGTTGTGACTATCCCGCAGCGCAACAAAGTCACAGGTTATAAGGGTTAAGTATTTCTATGAAGGTTTTAATGTGAGCCGCAGTTTTTTTAATATACCCTTGCAAGAAATAACCTAATTTACTGTCGCCATAACCAAACCTTATACATATGAGAAAGCTTTTCACTCCTCTTTCTTTTATTGCTCTCCTTCTGTTGCTGGTTTCGGGCAATTGCAAAAAAGAAAAACAACCCGAACCCGATAACCCATACGGCTTACCAAATGCCACCCAAACCGGTGAAAACATTTTTGCATGTAGAGTAAACGGGCAAAAATGGATTTCTGATAAGGGGGTTTTCCATAATAGGGGGGGGGTAACCAATGACACCTTAGCTACGAGTGCTGATAGAAATGAAAATGGATTTGAATTAATTGTTTTGATAGTAAAAGGAAACGCTGCTCAAGGAGCAAGCTACGGTTTCTCAGATACAACAAAAGCCCTTGCCGAATTTAGAACAAATAACCTTTGTGGTATTCAAACTGGCTCTGTTTATAGATATTATTCTTTAACTGGAAGTATAAATATTGCAAAGCTTGATCTGCCAAACAAGATTATCTCTGGCACTTTCAATTTTAATGCGGCACGCATTGACTGTAATGATACTTTAAAAATCACAGACGGCCGCTTCGACATGCGCTATTAATAACCATTAAACCATACAGAAATGAAAAGACTAATTGCTTTTGCCATTGGCATTGTTCTGTTTTTTGGCAATGCCCGTTCTCAAACCTATGATACAACCCAGTATTATGGCATGATGAACTATGTATTTCATCATGTGGATAAAAGCCAGGTTGCTACCGGATTGCTGAGAGACTATGGAATTGAGTTTCTAAACCTTGATAATTATATCGGGACATCGTTACACGACAGCAATTTTCTTGCTCTTGATGACTGGCGGCAATTGTATGCCAGCCTTTATAGCTCCCAGATCAACAGCAATGCAGGATTGCTTTATCTGGATACAATAAACAGGCTGATCAATAAATTCAACTATACAAGCATGCCAATCAGCTTTGCTTGTTTCAATTACAATTACAATAAGATCAAGGATAATGCGATTACAAACAACCTGATGTATGTTAATAGCGATCAGTTATACGATGTAGTAAACAGAACAGAATCGCCTTATGAAACCAAAGAGCTATTTGCCATTGCTCCTATCCGGCAGGCTGCCTTTACAGGAAACAATGATTTTATATTCAGGCCAGAACTTTTTATAGGCAACACAGGAAAAACTATCAGCAGCATTGCTTATGATACTATTGGCGGAAACAATTATCAAACCGTTGCATTTAATACCCCATTTGCCATTTTTTATGACACTACCGGTTTTTTCGATTTGAGTATTAAGATCACTTATACCGATAATAGCATACGATATGGCCATACTAAAATTGTAGTGTATCAAAATCCCAATAGTGGAGCTGGAAGATATGGGACAGGATTTACCCCGCCTACAAACGAACCGATGACAGCAACCAAATCGTACATGGGTGAATTTGGAGAAGGAGACATAACGATAGACTTGGCCGAAAATAATACAACAGGCCAAATAAGAAAGCCATTAATAATTGTAGAAGGGTTTGATCCTGATGGCGAATTTGATTTTGACGAGCTCTTTCTAAGATTAGATGGTGATATTAATTTGCCTGGTGTACCAGCCATCATACTAAATTCTGGACTTGATGACATCAATGAATATGACTTGATCTTTCTTAATTACAGCAATGGCACAGATTATATTCAGCGTAATGCTTATTTATTAGAAGCGGTAATTGACGAAGTAAATTCAAGCAAAACAACATGGAATGGAGTAAGACAAGACAATGTAATTATTGGTATGAGCATGGGCGGATTAGTGGTGAGGTATGCACTGCGGGATATGGAGCTGAACAGCGAAGATCATGAAACCCGTCTTTTTATCAGTCATGATGCACCCCATTGGGGAGCAAAT
>DASVNY010000810.1:0-2221 GCA_036383615.1 Chitinophagaceae bacterium | reverse complement strand
CCGTGTTCATTTCTTACCGATTATTTAGTGCTCGTCAGGAAAACGGGTAGAAAGAGTTTTGAAATTCTAATTTAATTAGTATTTTGCAGCTAATTAAATTAGCGTACTATGGCGATATCCAATCAAAACCTGAAGTATTTGCGCAAGCTGCGTGGATGGACACAGGAAGAATTTGCTCAGAAATTGCGCATCAAAAGGTCCTTGCTCGGCGCCTATGAAGAAGAAAGAGCAGAGCCAAGAATAGATGTGCTGGAAGTGGTTTGTGATATTTTCAAACTAACATTGGATGAGATCCTTCGCAAAGACCTTAGCGATAATAAAAGCAATTACCTCGCAAAGCGCAGGGCAATGAAGCTCGCATCCGGGCGCCCCGATATTCCTTTTGTCCCGGTAAAAGCAGCAGCCGGCTACCTCGCAGGTTATGGCGATCCTGAATTCATTGACGAACTGAACACTTTTACATTACCGATGCTGGCCGGTGGAAATTACCGGGCCTTTGAGATCATTGGCGACTCAATGCTTCCCACACCAAGTGGCTCTGTGATCGTTGGGGAGAAAGTAGAAAGAGTGGATGATGTAAAGAATGATACGGCCTGCATCCTCGTGTCAAGACATGAAGGAATAGTATATAAAAGAGTGCAAAGAGATGGCCGGGCAAAAAACAAACTCACTCTTATCAGTGATAACCCAGTCTATCATCCTTACACGGTCAATACTGAAGACGTATTGGAAATGTGGCAGGCCCAGGTTGTGATAGCAAAGGCTAATGCACAGCAGCGGTTTGATATGGGGCAACTTGCCAACGTGGTTTCCGACCTTCAGCAACAGGTGACTTCCCTGAAAAAAAGGCTGAATTAGAGGAATTTAAGCGGGGAAAACCCGTTAAATATTATTTTTTCGCAGCCTTCCGGGCATGAAATCTGTCTTTTATATTTGCCCAGCGTAAAAACGATTCATGCTGTTGAGAAGGTACATCTGCCTCCCCCTGCTATTGGTTTGTGGTTCACTGTTTTCGCAGATCAAAACATTACCCGCAATCAAAACATCACAGGTGCCAGTTATTGATGGCAACCTGGATGATGCTGCATGGAAAGATGCTCCTGAAGCAACTGACTTTATTCAAAACTTCCCTAACGTTGGCGCTGCCGCTTCACAACGCACAGTAGTTAAAGTAGTTTATGATGATGCTGCCATTTATATTGGCGCTTATTTGTATGATGATCCTTCGCTGATACGTAATCAGATCACAGCAAGAGATGAAGAGCAGCAAAAAGATCTTGATTATTTTTCTGTTTTCTTCGACACTTACCATGATCTGCAAAATGGGTTTCAATTTCTCGTCACTTCTTCCAATGTACAAACTGATGCACGTATATCACCAGGCTATAGCCCCGGCTTTGGCGAATACGGTGATAAAACATGGGATGCAGTTTGGGACAGTAAAGTTGGAATAAAAACAGATGGCTGGGTGGTTGAGATCAAGATACCTTATATCTCACTGCGATTTTCTAAAAAAGATATGCAGGACTGGGGCATTCAATTCCTGCGGTCTGTTCGCCGCAACAATCAGAATAGTTTCTGGAACCCGGTTGATCCGCAAGTGAACGGTTTTGTTAACCAGTTTGGATTGTTAGGTGGTATTTCTGATATACAACCCCCATTGCGTCTTAGTTTCTCTCCTTATATTTCTACGGGTGTGAGAAGCGAACCTTCGCTCAAATCAAATGGATTTAATTCACAGTGGCTCAGCAGCGGCGGCATGGATGTAAAATATGGTATCAATGAAAGCTTCACCCTCGATGCCACGATCATTCCCGATTTTGGCCAGGTGGTTTCTGATAATGTGGTCAACAACCTTACGCCGTATGAAGTAAGATTTGAAGAATTCAGGCCATTCTTTACCGAAGGCATCGATATTTTCAATAAAGCCGGTTTGTTTTATTCAAGACGTATCGGCGCCGAACCAACAGGACATGATGATGTGGAGGACCTGGTAAACGCAGATCCTGATCTTGAAATTGATAAAAATCCTGCCCGTACTCAGTTATATAATGCGATCAAATTTTCAGGACGCACAAAAGGAAAGCTCGGCATTGGAATGTTAAATGCAGTAGGCGCCCCCATGCATGCCACCATCAGAAATATTATCACTGATGAAAAGACAAGGATCAAAACGGAGGCGCTTACTAACTATAATATCCTTGTACTCGACCAGGCCCTG
>DASVNY010000809.1:0-3610 GCA_036383615.1 Chitinophagaceae bacterium | reverse complement strand
AATGGAAAGACCTGAAATTCGGGCTGCTGATGCATTGGGGAGCATACAGCCAGTGGGGTATTGTAGAAAGCTGGAGCATTTGCCCCGAGGACCTTAGCTGGGCCACCGGTGCAAGAAAAAAAGGAGTGGCGGACAATTATGTCGATTATGTAAAAGAATATGAAAAGTTGAAAACGAGTTTTAACCCGGTAAAATTTGATCCGGCCAAGTGGGCTGTAGCAGCTAAAGAGGCAGGCATGAAATACCTCGTGTTCACCACCAAGCATCATGATGGCTTCTGTATGTTTGATTCAAAATATACTGACTATAAAATAACGGATAAAGACTGTCCTTTTTCTGTTAACCTCAGCGCCAATATAACAAAGGAAGTATTCACTGCTTTCCGTAAAGAAAATTTCTGGATCGGCGCTTATTTTTCCAAACCCGACTGGCACAGTGATTATTACTGGTGGAAAAAATTTCCGCCAAGCGATCGCAACTGCAATTACTCCATTCAGAAATATCCTGAACAATGGAAAAAATTTGTTGACTATACCCATAACCAGGTGAATGAACTGGTGAGTGATTATGGAAAGATCGATATACTTTGGCTCGATGGCGGATGGGTGCGTAAGAAAACAGAGGAAGAATTAAAAACAGAGTTTGCGGACGTGTATGAAAATAGTCGCTGGACCCGCAACCCGCAAAGCCAGGATATCGATATGCTGCGACTGGTAAAAGAAGCAAGAGCCAAACAACCCAAACTGATCGTAGTTGACAGGGCCGTGCCGGGGGAGCAGCAAAATTATCTTACACCTGAACAGCATATTCCTGAAACGGGCCTGCCTTATCCCTGGGAAACCTGTATGACCATGGGCAATAGCTGGAGCTATGTGCCCGGCAATGTATATAAGCCTGCGAATGAAATAATCGAAAAGCTCGTAGATATCGTAAGCAAAGGAGGTAATTACCTGCTCAATATCGGTCCCGGTCCTGATGGTGAGCTTGACTCAGTGGCATACCAGCGATTAAAAGAAGTGGGAGCATGGATGAAAACAAATGGCGAAGCGATCTACGGCACACGGATGTACAGTGTTTTTGGAGAAGGTGAAAAAATCCGTTTTACACAAACCAGGGACGGTCGCACCCGTTATATCTTTCTTTTCGATTTTCCACAGGACAAAATAACGCTCAGTAAAATCCAATTTAATAAAGCCACCCAATTGCAAATGCTGGGCAGCGCAAAAAAAATAAAGTGGAAATCAACAGCAGAAGGAGCAGAGATCAGTATTCCGGCTGAGCTGAAAAATAAAACTGAGCATGTGTGGGTGCTAAAAGTGCAGCAATAGGCTAAGAGATCAAAGGAGATAAAGAGTTGTTTCTCGTGGTGAAAATCATCGGATAATTCTCTCTATCAAATTATCTCTCGTAGCCGCTGATATTTTTAACGGGGTATAAATAACCGGCGAGTCGGCCCATTTTTTCTCCATTGAAAAATAGTCGGCTGTTTTCTTTTCATCATTCATTTGTGAGAGCATGACATCTTTGAATAAGCGCCATCTTTTTACATACAAGGAAGAAAGCAACCCACTCCATTCTTTATGTGCATAATCACGCAGATCGGTTTTGGGTTCATTCGATCCCCAATACGTGATCTGTGTTTTGGCATTGCGTAAAGCCAATTGTTTATCCGCTTTATTCTGTCCAAAGTTTTGTGATTGCAGCAACCATTTCGATAATGAAAAATATTGGCTGCTGCTTAATAAAGAGTCTTGTTGCAGTAATAGTTTTTCAAATTGATCATAGGATCGTATAAATGAGTTTTTATCTTTTGCAGCAACAGCATCACCCATTTGTTTATACAAAACATCTGCCCTGTTGGCATTCAACTGACGGGTGAGATCTATCTTATCTGTTGTATATGTTTCGGGGAGCTTCATGCCTCTGCCGGCTTTAATAAATAATTTCACTGCTTCTGCAAACGAGCTGGTATCATAGTTTCTTTTTCTTGTTCCCCATGATGAGACCGTTTGAAGGTTTAATCCCGGTCTTGCACAAAATATAGATTCAGATGGACCCTCCTGGTAAACGCCAGGGCTGCTATATACTGTTTGCAATAATAATTGCCAGGCGTTTTGCAAATCTTCATTCTCTATGCCGTAACGGTAGCGAACGTATTTTTTTATCCATTGCTTTGTATCCACGCTATCTTTTTCCCATGCAAGGCCGCTCATAAGATCATACGCTACAGGATTATTATTGATGCCTTCGGGAATAATGCCCACACCTTTAAGCAAGTTGCCAAAGCTGCTATTCTTTGCATAATATACTTCGCTCGCAAAACGTTGCAGTCTTCCGTACAAACCATTCTTTTCTCCGAAATTGCTCACATTGCTCCAGATAAAATTGGTGTTTTCATAACCCTTCCGTTGTTCCCAGTTGCGGGTGTTTTCTCCAAAAAGCTCGATCACCAGCGTATGTTCCTTATCCAGTTTTTCTAAAAAAGCTGTGGAAGGATTTTTTCCCCATCCCTGCAACACCCAGGTGCTATTGGGAAAATACTGCTGCATGGTTTGTTGCACAAGTCTTGTAGCTTCTGGTACATTGATGCCTTCCGCTTTACCTCCTTCATGAAAAGGTTCTCCGCCGAAAAAATTTATATCACTTCCATACAGCTTCTTTATTTCAGTGTAATAAATACCGGAAAGTTTTGCAAACAAACCATCCTGTGGCAATAAAAAATCAGGTCTTGTAAACCCACCCACCCATTTGCCCTGCTCTATGATCTTTGCAGCGGGAAATTTCTTTTTAAGCAATGTTGGCACCATTCCATAAAAGCCCTGCATCACGGGCTGGATACCCAGTTCTTTCATCCTCGCTATTATTTTTTTTGCCAGGGCTGCCTGTTGATCGATCATGGTTTGGGATACAGGTCCGCCCCAACCTTCCTGGTTTCCCATCAGCCACCAGGCAGTGAATGCAGGACCGGGAATAAAATCTTTTATTTCTTTCTGAGAAAAACCAATTTGCTGTAAACTGTTTTGCCAGATTTTTTCCAAACCAACTGGTATCAATACGAGGTTAAATCCGTGAAGTGCCATCCAATCCAGTTCCCGCTCCCAATCCTTCCATGTATAAAAACTCATGGTATAGTTAATAGTACAATAGTTGAGCGCATAACGATAAGCAAAAGGAGTGGAGATCCTTACAGTATCCTTTAGTAAAGGAATGTTTATTACCGGGAAAAGATTATCGCCGAGATGCGACATACTGCGATGGCAGTATTCTTCGAGGTAATAATTCAATCCTGCAGCCGCGGCATTAGCATTGGATGCAGCAATGCAGATCCTGTTATTTCGTGAGAATATCTCAAATACATCTTTTTTATTGCCTGGTTGCAACAGTGAAAATTCAAGTTTGGCAGCAAGCCATGGAACCCTCCGTTGCGCAACCGATCTTACCGAAGGAAAAGTTTCTGCAAGAAGAGAAGCCGGTAAAAGGAGAAAAAAAATGTAAGGGAGAATTCTTTTTTTCATCTGGAAGCTTTAATCAGGATTGAGGGTTAGTTTTTTTGAAAAATATTGAATGGGATCATGGCGCCTTTTATTTTCAGCACCACCACACCGTGAGG
>DASVNY010000808.1:0-5355 GCA_036383615.1 Chitinophagaceae bacterium | reverse complement strand
GATCTCGTTTTTTACAATTATATCCTTAAATGTTTTGTGCTGATCGATCTGAAGACGGGGAAGCTCACTCACCAGGATATTGGGCAGATGGATTTTTATATGCGTTATTATGAAGATGAGGTAAGACAAAAAACAGATAATCCAACAGTAGGTATTATTTTATGCGCAGAAAAAAATGATACTGTTGTAAAATACTCTGTTTTGAATGAGAACAAAAGATTGTTTACATCGAATACAAGCTGCATCTTCCTTCAGAAAAAGAACTGGGTAAGGAACTGAAAGCTGAGATAGAATGGTATAACAAAAGAAAAAATAAACCCGGTAATCGCTGATGAACCTGCTATTACTTATATTGATCCCATTGCTGACAGCAATCGCCGTATTGCTTTCCCGTAATACGCAACAGGTGCGATGGATATCATTTACCGGCTCTGCAGCCCAGATCGTTTTGGCTTTTGTGTTATTTGCTGAATACAGAAATGAAATAGCAGCGGGTAATAAAGGCCCGATGTACTTCGAACAGAACTATGCGTTATTCCCAGCCTGGAACATCAATTTTCATTTGGGAGTGGATGGCATTTCGATTGCCATGATATTGCTGACATCATTTGTAGTGATCGCCGGCGTGTTGATGTCATGGAACGTGCAGAAGATGACAAAAGAATTTTATTTCCTGCTTGTTCTTTTAGGAATGGGGGCTTATGGATTCTTTATCTCGCTCGACCTGTTTATTCTTTTCTTCTTCCTGGAAATTGCTGTTATTCCCAAATACCTGCTTATTGGCATTTGGGGTAGTGGCAAAAAAGAATATAGCGCCAATAAGCTGGCGCTGATGTTGATGGGTGGGTCTGCATTAGTGTTGGTTGGATTGCTGGGCTTATATTTTTCTTCAGGAAAAAGTTTTGACCTGCTCCACTTATCTCAAACAACAATTTCTTCGCAAACACAGCATATCATCTTCCCGTTGTTGTTTGTTGGCTTTGGTGTGTTCACTGCATTGTTTCCTTTTCACACCTGGGTGCCCGATGGTCACTCTTCCGCTCCCACTGCCGGTTCTATGTTCTTAGCTGGCATATCCATGAAATTGGGGGGCTATGGCTGCTTGCGGGTGGCTACTTATTTATTACCTGAAGGGGCCAAAGAATACGCGACCATCATTATTGTTCTTTCTTCCATTGCTATTTTATATGGCGCATTCGCCACGATGATGCAGAAGGACCTGAAGTATATTAATGCTTATTCGTCGGTGAGCCATGTTGGCTTCAGTTTATTGGGTATTGGCATGTTGACGCAAACGGCACTGAATGGCGCCGTGCTGCAAATGGTATCGCATGGACTGATGACAGCTCTTTTCTTTGCTGTGGTCGGGATGATCTATGACCGTACTCATACAAGAATGGTTTCCGAAATGGGCGGACTGATGAAGATGATGCCTTTTATAACCACTGTATTTTTTATTGTTGGCCTCTGCTCGCTGGGACTGCCAGGCCTGAGTGGTTTTGTGGCAGAGATGACTGTGTTTGTTGGTTCATGGGAGAAAGAAGGAATGTTTTACCGTATTGCAACCATTGCAGCAGCGATGTCAATTGTTGTGACGGCTGTTTATATTTTAAGAGCTGTGGGAAAAGTGGCAATGGGGCCTGTCAGCAATGAGGATCATGCGGGTCTTACTGATGCAAAATGGAACGAAAAACTGGCAGCGATCATTTTATTGATCGGCATATTAGCAATAGGATTGGCGCCGGGATGGTTGAATGAACTTATCAAACCGGCCACAGAGATCATAATGGAACGAATTGGAAAATAAACATCATGAATGAGTTTCTCCTGTTAATGAAAAATGAGTTGACGATCACCGTCATCATCTTTCTGTTTCTGTTCATCAAGATCGGCAAAGGGATGAGGAATGAATCGTTGCTGCCATTGATACAGGTATTGTTGCTTGCCAATTTTCTCCTCGGCTTTTTCTTTAATAAGAACGGATCGCTGTTTGCCGACATGTTTTATACCAATGATCTTATTGCTTTTCAAAAAAGTATTTTGAGCCTGGGCACCTATCTTATTTCCCTGCTTTGTGCCGACTGGTTGAAAAAAACGCCTCATCTCCCGGAATTTTTTATGCTGATGTTATCGGCTTTGCTGGGTATGTTCCTGATGATCTCGAGTGGCAACCTGCTCATCTTTTATTTAGCGCTTGAGCTGGCAACTATTCCCATTGCGGCAATGGCCAATTTTGACCTGCAGAAAAAAATTGCTTCGGAAGCCGCTATGAAGATGATATTGTCTTCTGCATTTTCTTCAGGCATTTTATTATTTGGCATTTCGCTGATCTATGGTGCTACAGGTACCATAAATTTTGCCGCCCTGTCTAATGCCTTAGATGGCAGTTCTTTCCAGGTGCTGGCTTTTGTTTTTATGTTCACTGCTTTTGCCTTTAAGTTATCCATAGTTCCTTTTCATTTATGGACAGCCGATGTGTATGAAGGCTCACCCATCGCTGTCACTTCTTTTCTCTCGGTTATTTCAAAAGGTTCGATCGCTTTTATATTCATCACAGCGTTGTACAAAGTGTTTCAGCCGATGCAGGAAACCTGGTACAATATGCTGGTGCTGCTCGCAGTGATCACCATGATAACGGGGAATCTTTTTGCATTGCGCCAGCAAAATATCAAACGCTTTCTCGCTTTTTCATCCATTGCACAGGTGGGATTTATTTTGGTGGGAATGAGCAGCGGCAATGATACCGGCATTACTTCCGTCGTGTATTTTGTGCTCATCTATATTTTTTCCAACCTCGCTGCTTTTGGTATCGCTTCTGTTATTGCCGAACAAACAGGAAAGGAAAATATTGATGATTACAAGGGATTGTATAAAACCAATCCTTTTCTTAGCTGGGTGCTGGCACTCGCTCTTTTTTCTTTAGCAGGCATTCCACCCACAGCCGGTTTTTTTGGCAAACTATTTCTTATCGGGGCCGGCGCGGCTAAAGGCGCTTACTGGTTCATTACTATTGCCGCGCTGAACATGATCATTTCTTTATATTATTATTTACGAGTGGTGAGGGCTGTTTTTATGGATAAGAATGAACAACCCATTGAACCGATAAAAACAAATGCTTCCGTAAAGTTTGGCTTGTGGTTATGTGCAGCGGGTATTGTGCTGGTGGGGATACTGAGTTGGATCTATGCTCATATTCAATCTTTAATTTAGCGCGATGGCTTTAAATAAAAATCATGAGTTTGAAGATCTCGACGGTGTGAAATGTGGCATCGTTGAAAGAAATGTGACGCCGGAAAGACTTGCTTTTTTAAAAGGGCTGCTTGAATGTAATGGCTATACGGTTATTGCTGTGCCCACACCCCCGCCAAAAGTTGCTGCGAAACCGACAGCTACGACAGAAACAAATGAACCTGTTATCGCTACTCCCGAACCTCCTGCACCTGAAACTTTCACCGTCGGTGTAACAGATTATACATTTAATACGATCAATGCTATCTTTGGCCGCCTTTTAAAAACAAGAGATGGTCATGTCGTTACACTGGCTTATTGGGAACAAAAAGAAGCGACGAGCAACGACGAAGTGCCCTACTTTGAATAAATCAACTGAACATGGAAGTAAAGAATTTATTTGATGCTACTGTCAAACAGGAGATCGTTGACAGGATTAATACACTTACAGCAGCTTCACCAAGGAAATGGGGAAAGATGGATGTTGCACAAATGCTGGCACACCTGCAATTGCCGATAGCTATCGCTTATGGCACCCATCAGCCTAAAGGAAGTTTTGTATTGCGATTAGTTGGTCCATTATTCAAATCAAAATTATGGGATGATAAACCTTATAAACAAGGATTGCCTACCGATCCCACTTTTATCATGATCGGCAGCGCTAAAGATTTTGAACAGGAAAA
The DNA here is from genome assembly GCA_036383615.1 of Chitinophagaceae bacterium. Taxonomy (GTDB): domain Bacteria; phylum Bacteroidota; class Bacteroidia; order Chitinophagales; family Chitinophagaceae; genus CADEDV01. The sequence continues at coordinate 1,444 of DASVNY010000808.1, read as the reverse complement.
AACCAAACTACTTGTATTGATCGAGCAGTTCACGGAAACCAAGGTTGCGGGCGACCGTCACCCGGTATTTGGCAAAATGAGTAAAGAAAACTGGAGCATGGCCACCTGGAAGCATCTCGATCATCATCTAAAGCAATTCGGCGTATAGATCAAGACTACAGCTGATCCTGTTTTTGTAGTCATTATTCTACTAAATTGGCAATAGCATTCCCTTCATTAGGTTTGACACATAGCTATCGTGCTCTTTTACAGTTGACTTACACTGATAGTGTTGCCTGCTAATTTGAAAGCCAAGGATAATTGCTACCCGGAAATCTTGACTTTTGTCAACAAATCAATTGCACTGCGTCCACTGTTAAAAACTAATCTCTTTCAAACACCATTCAGGTACAGGATTAGCAACTAAAAAATATATAATATTTCATCTGCCTTCCCGTCATTTTCAGGATAATTTCAGTAGATTACATGTTCATTCCTCTTACCTGCGAGTTTGATCTACTCCCCTTGAAATCAACTAACACAGGTGTTTTAGTAGCCAGCGATTTATTCTTGCTTGAACGAACATTCATTTAAGATGTACAAGAATTAAGCTTGACAAGGTTCGGTTAGATTTTTTCTTCTCACCCAATGAATTCCACTGGGAGCAGCGGCATTTACTGCATCCGTTCGTGCATTGATGAAAACTAATAAAACAAGCCAACATGAACACCATCATGCACACCATGAGAAAAAAACTATTTGCACTGCTTTTCTCCGGAGGAATTTTTTTAAGCACTGCTTCTTCGGATCTATTCGCCCAGGCGCCAGCGCCAATGCGACTTACAGATTTTACCGTTTATTCCGGGCCCACTGGTCCCGGCACATCACTGATCGGTTCGTCTATCACCATCAATAATGGAGCAGTGGGTGCTACCCGGTTGGTGCAGACAACCGGCAATGCAACCATTAATGCCAACATACATTCTGGCGATAAAGTTATTCTTACCAATAGCAATATCGTTAGGGGAAGAATAACCGCAGCCAATTCATCCTCATCATCCGGTACTATTCTTTCCGTTGGATCCAGTACAAATATTTCAGGCCCTATTGATGTAAATGGAAATATTGTTATTGGCGGAGGAACCGTTTCAGGCGTTGTTACGCTACCACCCGGCAGTACATATATCGGACCAGTTCCGGCCGGTGATACCGTGTTTGCTCCTCCCTCTTTGCCAACACTTCCTTCAATGCCTGATGAAAGAGGTTTTGATCCTGCAACAAGTGAGGTAATAACAAGCAACCAAACATATACACCTTCGCCGGGCCACTATGGCAACATCAACTATTCAGGAAATAAAACGCTTACGCTGAAAGGCCCGGGTGTTTATGTATTCAACTCTTTTACCTGGACCGGCAATTCCAATAAACTCGTTTTTGATTTTAATGGCAACACAACCGGCAAGTT
>DASVNY010000807.1:0-3606 GCA_036383615.1 Chitinophagaceae bacterium | reverse complement strand
GCGTGGAAAGTGCCTTCCGTGCCAGTAAAACCCTGTACTAAAATCTTTGAATTCTTATTAACGAGAATACTCATAACACTAATACTTAAAAGTCCGGCAAAAGTAAGGGTTAAACCGATAACAGGCTAATTCAGTCTTGAGAGCTATGTATTATATATCATTTTCAGATCTTAGACAATATTCGGCCCATCGCTGGGCTCTGCCTGCGCCCAACTACACTGGTGCGGAGGTAGAGGCTGTCTTCAAAAGATGGGTAAAAAAATCTCGCAACGGCACAACGACGCAATGATTGATCCTCAGTATGTGTTTTCTTTGCGGCGTTGCGAGAAATATTCGCTTTTGAGACAGCCTCTACCCGGTGTTATTTCACTTGTTGTACTTAATAAAGAAAATGTTCATCTCTGTAGTCGGGTCTGCACGGGAAAATGATAAGCCGGCTTTTCCAATGCTATCAATACTATTGGTTCCGAATGCTGCGGACCGAAGGACATATTGATCAGTGATCAATACAGCATCGGCTCCTTTTTGCCGGGCCATTAAAATGGCTTTTTTCTGTATGGTTTCCGGGTTAGCGTGAACTACTAAATTGTTCAGATAACCTTTCCCGATAAATTCAAAAGGTTGTTTAATGGATTCCCTCGCAACATATACATCTACTTTTTTTGTCGGGGGCAATGATTCGCCAACATAGCGGATGGCCGGAACACAGGAAGTAAAACTAACTGCGAGGAGCAGAAAGTAAATCTTGTTCATAAGCTTCAGTTTAAGATGAATAATTATCACTAAAACTAAAGCACGAATTATTCCATTCGATTATTTACGAATGCAATCGTTTGTTAATTGGGAAATCATTTGGGCTCGTCCGTGTGACGGTTGTTAGGCATTTTGCCTGTTTCTTCCATCATCCGCATTTCTTTGGCGGCCTGTAAGAATTCGGATGCAAATATGAATTCATTTAATCGCTGGTTCTTACTAAAGATGATCTCTTTGTTGGAGCCTTCCCATTCCTTATGCCCTTTGTACATATACAGGATATAGTTGCCGATCTCCATCACACTGTTCATATCGTGAGTGTTGATGACAGTGGTGATATTATATTCTACCGTTATTTCCTGTATGAGCTTATCAATAACGAGTGAGGTTTGCGGATCAAGACCCGAATTAGGTTCATCGCAAAAAAGATATTTGGGATTTAAAACGATCGCCCTTGCTAGTGCCACCCTTTTTTTCATACCACCGCTTAGCTCCGCCGGGTATTTTTTGTTGGCATCAACCAAATTCACCCTTGCCAGCACTTCGTTTACCCTGTCCAGCTTTTTTTTATGCGGCCATTTGGTGAACATGCTCAAGGGAAAGATCACATTTTCTTCTACCGTAAGACTATCAAACAATGCAGAACCCTGGAACAGCATACCGATCTCTTTCCTGATCTCTGTCTTTTCTTCCGCTGTCATACGGGTAAAACTCTGACCCTGGTAAATGATATCACCTGAGTCGGGTTCAAACAATCCCACCATGCATTTCATCAAAACCGTTTTGCCACTACCACTGGAGCCAATGATAAGATTGCATTGCCCCGTTTTCATGACAGCGCTGACATCCTCGATGACAGTTTTGTCGCCAAAAACTTTTTTTATGTTTTTAACTTCAATCATTATAACAACAATGCGGATAAAATATAATCTGCAAACAAAATTAAAATACAACTAACCACCACTGCCTTTGTACTGGCTCTCCCGATTTCCAATGCACCACCTTTTACATAATAACCATAAAAACAGGGGATGCTGGATATGATAAATGCAAAAAAGTAACCTTTAGTTATGGCGAAGATTACATTGTAGGGAACAAAATTTTCATGCAATCCTTTGTCATAAGTGCTGCCTGATAAGATACCGGCCATCGTTCCTGCTAATCTTCCTCCCCAAATACCCAGCACCATTGCGATCACCACCAATAAAGGGATCATCAACAGGGCCGCACCGATTTTGGGTAGAATAAGGTATGTCTTTGTGTTTATTCCCATTATTTCCAGTGCATCAATTTGCTCACTCACTCTCATATTTCCCAATTCACTGGCAATACGGCTTCCTGCCACACCTGCCAGTACAATACAAACAAGGGTAGGGGCAAATTCAAGAATAACAGTATCTCTTACAATTTGTGCAATGGTTGAAGGAGGGATCAGAGGACTTACCAATTGGTAAGCAGTCTGGATAGTGGAAACCGCACCGATAAAAACAGAAATGATAGCAACGATCCCTAATGAACCGATCCCGATCTCCGAGCATTGATGCATGAACTCCTTCCAATACATTTTGCCATTCTCGGGCTTTGAGAACATGCCTTTTATCATCAGAAGGTAACGGCCTATATCACTAAAGATCGTCATGGATGAATTTAGAATGTAAAATACAAAATGTAAAAGGTAAAACAGACCGATCCTACAGATCCTTATTCACTTTCCGGAAACGTTTCCACCACGGTGAACGTTTGATAATATCATCAGTGGCGGCCTTACATTTTATCTGTGCATCAACAACAGCGATCAGTGCCATGTTCAGAATACTGCGAACAGAGCTTCCCAACTGAAGGATATGCACCGGCTTTTTCAAACCTAAAAGAATAGGACCAACCGCATCGGCTGTTTCCAATTCTTTAAGCAGGTTATAAGCAATATTACCGGAAGCAAGATTAGGGAAGATCAGTGTATTCACATCTTTATCTACCAACTCGCTGAAAGGATAGTTCTCTTTAATCAATTCGCGGTTAAAGGCCACACTCGCCTGCATCTCACCATCCACGATCAATGATGGCATTCTTGTTTTTACGATTCTTCTTGCTTCTGCCATCAGTTTTGCTTCGGGAGAATTGCTGCTGCCAAAGTTTGAATAGCTGAGCATAGCAATGCGGGGCGTAATATTAAAATTCCTTATTTCCTTTGCTACCATCAATGTGATATCAGCCAGCTCTTCTGCTGTTGGATTGAAGTTGACCGTTGTATCAGCCAGGAACAAAGGACCTTTTTTCGTGAGCATTAAATACATCCCCGCGATCTTCTTTACGCCTTCTTCCGTACCTATTGTATGCAATGCGGGGCGGATCGTATCAGGATAATTTTTAGCCAAACCTGAGATCATGCAATCAGCGTCACCACACTCCACCATCATGCAACCAAAATAGTTGCGATCCTTCATCACTTTTTTTGCCTCGTAAGCATTAAAACCTTTGCGACCTCTTTTGGCAAAAAATATTTCTGAATAATCATTTCTTTTTTCTTCCATCGCATCACTGCGTGGGTCAAAGATGGGGATGTCGGCAAGATCAATGCTATTGGACGCCGCAATACTCCTGATCTTGGTTTCATCACCCAATAGAATCGGATAACCAATGCCATCATCATAAATGATCTGGGCCGCTTTCAGGATCTTTACATTATCAGCTTCAGCAAACACAATCCGTTTTGGATCACGACGGGCCTTATTACCGATCACTCTCATCACCTGGTTATCCAGGCCAAGACGATTGTTGAGATTGTTCTCATAAGCTTCCCAATTTGTAATAGGAAATTGCGCTTCCCCACTTTCCATTGCTGCTCTTGCCACA
>DASVNY010000806.1:0-4192 GCA_036383615.1 Chitinophagaceae bacterium | reverse complement strand
AATAGCACGCCTGATAAGGCACGTTGGTGGGGAGATGCAGGCAATGGTAATTTGAATTATGATGGTAATGATCCAAATCTTGTTGCTAATGGTTCTCCCCGCACAAGATTGATCTGGGATGGAACAAACGGGCAACAAGTTAAATATGAAAGAAGCCCCGCGGCGGAAATGAGAGTGGTGGGCAATGGAATACAAGGTGTGCCCGACTGGAATCCCGGAGCAAGTCCTCAAATGACTTATAGCGGAAACGGTGTGTGGACGATCACTATCACGCTGGTTGGAAATAAAGAAATTAAATTCCTCGCAGGCAATGATTGGGGTGCTTTTGACTATGAAGATGACAGCGGCGGCAGCACAGCTACAGGCACTCCAAGAAAAATTAAATGGAATGGAAGTGATAATTTTAAAACACCAACCACTACCGGCAGTTATACGATCACTTTGAATGAATACACGCAAACGGTAACGATCAACTAAATAATAAGATTAGATTTTACTATGACCGCCCCGGTTAACCGGGGCGGTCTTTTTTTGTGTTACTAAAATTCTATCTTATAACTCAGGTTCGGCACGATCAGCGCTTCCCTGTTCATATCAACTCTTTGTTTCGCGAAATTATACCGGAAGCCATTGAATTCTTTTTGCCCGGTAGCATTGATAAGTTTCAATGACCATTGTCTTGATGATCTCGCCTTGTTCTTTTTGTAACTGAATGTAAGATGTGTAAGCAACAAAGGATCGATACTTTTTTCAAATGCTTTTGTCCCGTCATACACTACATCCTGCTCTGCAATCGAAGCCGCTTCGTTCACAGGAATATAATGATCACCGCCCTGGTAGCTGATACGGAGATTCAGACCCAATGTGTTTTTTCCTTGTCTTCCTGTTTGCCATTCTTTACCACCTAAAACATTGAACAGGAAATTCCTGTTGAAACGGGTGTTCCTCCATTTATTATCACCGCCTTTATACTTTGAATCGAATACAGACGCACTTACCAGGTAATAAAATCCATCGGTAAGGTATTTTTCAACGCTGATATCAATACCGATATTCCTTCCTTTACCAGTATTGCTTAACTTATTGTTGAGAAACCAGTCATTCTCCATATTGATGAAAGAATAGGAACTGTCGGGGATCACCGGCACGTCAAATAATTGCTGGTAGTAGGGTTCGATCCTGATATGCATATTGTTTGAAACAGTCCAGTCGTAAGCGACTACAAAGTGATGTGCCTTGGTAAAGTCAAGATCTTTATTATGAAACTCGTTGGTAGTTGATTTAGTAAAATAATAATTTAATCTTTCCAATCTGCTGTGCAAACCATAAGCAAACGATAATGAATGTCCGCCGGCTGCCTGGTATTTTAAACCTAATCTCGGTTCAATGGTTTTACGATTATTTAATGTAAACAACTGGCTGCTGATCCCGGCATTCAGTGTAAAACGTTGTGAAAGCCTGAAAGAAGAATGACTATATGCATTCAGCAGCCAGCTGCTCCCGTTTTCTGCAACAATAGTTTCAAGTGGCGATCCTTCTGGCTTGGCTTCTTTGAGAAGGAGATCGTAAAACAGGGCAGTGGCTGTGATCCCTGTTTTGTTGGTATGTCTTTTATTGAATTTTGTATTGACATAACTTGATAAAACAAGATTGCCTGTTTTGTTTTTTATAATGTTTTGCGGCAATAGTTCATGCTGGTTGTTCATCCTGTCAGTAACCATATCTATTCCATTGATCGTACCGGCCAATGTTGTTTTAATATGGGTTCTTTTATTAAAGAAATAACGGTGACTGATACCAAGGGCACCCATATATTGTGACACATCCTGTTTTTCTTTATCCTGCAGGTACTCCCATTTTGTTTGGTCCTTTTCGGCTTCTGCCCCTGATTTATCTATTAAGCCAATACCCCAAACAGAAAAGACCCCACTGCGCTTTGTAGGAAAATTCAGTTTAAAGGAAAGATCCTGGTAGGTAGTGCCACCGGCATCATCCGGCATAATGGACTTAAGCAACCCAAGTGTTGAGTAACGATAGTTAAAAAGATAAGAGGATTGTTTTTCTTTTTTAAAAGGCCCTTCTGTGGCTACATCAATACCTAATAAACCAAGCTGAAGAGTAGTTTCTTTTTTTTCATGATTGCCTTTCCGCATATTCATATCAAACACACCCGCGAGAGTATTGCTGTATTCAGCAGGGAAAGCGCCGGTCAGGAAATCTGAATTGTCGAGCAACTGGCTGCTGAGACCGGTGAGCCCACCTGCACCAAAACTGGCCAGGTCGGCGAAGTGATTAGGATTGGGAATTTCTACTCCTTCCATTTTCCATTGAAGTAAACGTGGCGAATTACCGCGAATAATGATCCCGTTATTACCAACATTACTGGCAACACCGGGAAAAGAAGCGGCGAGTCTTGCATAGTCATCAAAACCGCCGGCATAGCGATTGGCTTCTTCAACGCTAAACATTCTTGCGCTGGCCACCGCCATCATGTTGATGGGGCGGCTTTTATTAGTACGTGGCCTCAACCTCACTTCGCTAAGCGTGGAATTTTTGTCTTCGAGGAGCACAGCGACAAAAGTTTCTTTGCCGGCGGTTACAACTATTTCTTTAACGATCGCGGTTTGAAACCCGACAAGGGATACTTCTATCTCATACCTTCCCACGGGAACATTGGTCAATACAAAATTACCCGCGCTATCAGTGATAGTTGTTTTAATAACCCCTGCACCCGACAGTTTGACTGATGCAAATGCAGCAGGACCTTTGGAGGCATCATCAGACACCGTGCCACGGAGGGTAGGAGATTGTGCGAAGCAATTTTTACCGGTAACAAAAAGAAATGCCGGCAACATGAATAAGATCAAACGCATAAACAATTGTTTTTTGCAATATTCAGTCGTTTGGTTGCCGCAAATGTTCCCGGTTATAGGTTGGAACCAATTCAGCGGTTTTGGCAATGCTACCGGTTAACAGCTTGTTTTAAAACTGTTTGCATTGAGTTGTTGAAAAATAGAGTGGAGTGAACCTGTTCATGTTTATAAACCGGTGCTTTTTTTCTTGTACTCGGAGGGTGTGAGGTCGGTAAATTTCTTGAACGTCGTATTAAAGGAGGTCTTTGAATTGAACCCGGATTCAAAAGCAATTCCGAGGATCGTATAGTTGTCTTTGGCACTGTTGAGCAACAGTTCCTTTGCTTTTTCAACCCTGTATTTATTGATAAACTGGAAAAAATTTTCACTGAAGCCTGTGTTGATCACATAGGATAACTGGTGGGTGGAAACTGCCATTTGTTCAGCCAGCTTGACCAGGTTCAGGTTGCTATCGAGATAAGGCTTTTGCTCTTCCATCAAGGCAAGAAGTCTTGTCTTTAATGAGTTGATCTCTTCATCCGGAACAATTTTCCGTTTAGGGTCAGGCACAGGCTCTTCATTAAAAGCGATCAGCTCCACTCTTTGTTTTTGATCCAACGGGTATATTTCTTTTTGCTTTAAAGCAAAATAACCGACAAACAAAACGGCGACTAACTGGGCGCTGTTGATATAGAGGTTGGGCGCCGATGCATTATACAGCAGGCTGTATGCAGCAAACAAAATACTTGAACCAAGAAGCATCGCGATGATATATTCAAGCCAGCGAAGATCTATCTCGTTTTTATTGGAGGAAAACAATCCAATTTTTTTCTGGTGTCTCCTGATCTTCAGGAAGGTGATGGTTGTATAAAGGATCGATTGGCTGATCACTAATACAACAAGCAAAACATTATTGCTATCGGGTTTTTGAATTAGCCTCAATAAAAGATATGCTGCCGGTATAACCAGGTGTTTGGTATCGCTCCATCGAAACCTGTATTCAGGATTTATATAAAAAGAAACAGCGAGGTAATAAAAAAAGCAAAGAAAGATCTGGAGATAATGGATGGTTTCTGTAAAATAATTGTTCAACACACCAAAGCCGGTAATAGCAGCGATCTCTTCGAGCCAGAAAGTGGCCCACACTAAAAGAAAAGCGCCGAACCAGCGATTCGCTTTCCTGTTCACCTTGCCGGGATTGGCAATTACTATAAATGCCAGCATAAACAACGAGCCGCACAACAATACGATCACTAAGTTGTTCAGACCCGTTGGGTTCATTTGCATTTGATTTTGAGGGGATGAGGCTGGGCAAAATTAATCAGAACAATGATACCAGA
>DASVNY010000805.1:0-5797 GCA_036383615.1 Chitinophagaceae bacterium | reverse complement strand
CCAGCGATTCAGCACCATTTGTATTGATCGACGGTGTTTGCATGTGATCTAACCTGGTAGCTGTGTTAGTGCTCCAGTTGTCAATAAATGCGGCAAATGGGCTATTCCTTCCCGGAGAAAGTTTTTCCCAGGTAAGATCATTGTTCGGATTGATAAGGAACCAGCCTGCAGGAACAAAAGTGCTTCCCTCAAAACCTTCAACAAGATTAGCAACAACAGCAGGCACTGTAAATGTTCTTGAAAGCGTATCATTGGCCGGTGTGCCGTCAGGTCCTACAGATACTGTAAGAGGTTCGGCGGTAAACATACGGATAGTATGATTACCCGGAGTTATTGTCAGGCTTGGGAAGGTAATGGTGGTTGTTCCGCCAGCTGCTGCCAATATGATATTATGTGACTGGATAAACGGTGCGCCATTGTCAAGTATATACCCGGTCTTGAATGCTGTCACGGTTTCACCACCATTATTTCTAACGGTCAGTGATGGAACAAATGATGATCCGCATTCTGTTACGTTAGGCCTGTTAATGGTCAACGCCTCCATATCTTTTCTTGGCTTCATTATCACGTTGATATTGTCTAACCACATGGTGTTACCAAAACCATTCACATTCCTGATCGCTACCTGTATTGCCCCGGCTCCAAAAATGTTATTACCGATGGATGCTTTCAGGTTTCTCCAATCTGCTGCCGCCGGAGGGTTATACAAAAGGTCTGTTGAACCGGCAGTAGCCAATTGTGGGTCGCCTCTTTCCCAGATAGTCGTCCATGTATTGCCGCAATTGGTGCTCACCAATACTTTCAGTGAATCTTCCACACCCACTTCAGGGTAGAATTTATGTGCCAGATCAAAAGTGACCAATATTGAGTCGTTGGCCAATAAGCCGGTAGTGCTGATAACTGGTGAAATGATATCCGAAAACTGATCCTGGGTTGGGTTGTTATAATTGTCGCATACAGCGGCCCATACTGATCCGCCGGCTGATCCACCGGCAGGATTAAAGCGGAACCATTGCAGTGGGTTACCTGATGGGTTATTAATTGACCAGCCCGGTGGCGCCAATGCGGTTTCGAATGTATTTAATACCGGCAACGTAGATTGAGCAATACGGGTGAACGTTACTGTTGTAGTATCGTTAGCAGGATTAGCATCTGTTAATCCGTTTGGAAGCGTAGTGTGTATTTTCAATGTATTGCTTCCAAGAATAACAGGAAGTGAAGCCAATGTAACATTCGCTGAAGCGCCTTGTGCAAGCGAACCTGTCCATGCACTTGAAATAGGAGCGCCACCATTCAGGCGAACGTTTATCGTAGCAGATGTCAGTGTATTTGAGCCAGTATTGGTGATCGTTACAGAAGGAATGACAGAAGCACAGCCAGTGCTGGAAGCATTTGCAGGATTTATAATGGCAGATATTCTTGCATCATTGCCTGCTGCAGGGGGAGGAGGCACACATCCATTGGAAGTGAGAAGCCCCGGTCTGTAAAGATTGATAGCGCTTTCTGCACGGGTTCCCTGGCCGATCGTGAACATGGTCATACAAGCATCATCTGTATAATCCATAAAATTCTGGTACATTTTTCCAGGAGGGGTAGGAGAAGAAGCACAACCAGAAGCTATGATACCTGATGGGCAACCACCCGTAAGAGCAGCTTGCTGAGGAGTGTCATCCAATGATGTAGTTCCTGGAAAATCGTTACCACAGTTGGTGTCTCCGTTAATATGAATCAGCCAGAAATAGTGGCCTGCCTCGTGTGTTAATGTACGGCCCTTATTATAAGGAGCGGCAGTTCCGCCAGGCACAGTTTGTGCCAGCACTGCAACACCCTGCTGAGCCAATGGAATGCCAGCACCCTGGGCTGTTCCCGGGGGGAAAGTGGCATATCCTAACAGATCAGGGTCAGTAAAATTACATAACCAGATATTCAGGTATTTTGTAGGATCCCATGAGTCTGATCCACCCTGTGCAGTTGATTTTACAGGGTCGCCACCGGGATTGCCGTTTGAAAGAGTACTTGAAGTTACCCTGACGATACCGGTAGTAGGAAGATCGTTTGGTGTTCTTTGTGCAAGGCAGAACTGGATATTTGAATGTCCTCTTACTGCCTGGAACGCTGCTGGAATATTTGTACTATCGCCATTTGTTCCGCCAAAATCATGGTTGAGTGTGTCTAACTGCGCCAAGACCTTTGCATCAGTGATGGCATTCTGCCCGGCTGCATTCATTACAACGTGAAATACGACCGGGATAACAATGGTCGCCGTTGTTCTTGCGTTGGGATTAGATTGTTGCTCTCTTTGGCGCTGCGCAATGTATTCGCCCATTCGCCTTTGGTTGGCATCGTATTGAGCCCTGTAATCAGGATACATTCTGTAAGCTTCCTCGAGCCACTTCATTGTGCCGCATCTTTCACCACTTGTGGTTTGAGTATTAGTTTTTGTGAGGATGGAGCCCTCAGGAAACCTGTATTGGGCCGAAATGGTCAATGATGGAACCAGGGAGAGAAACAAAAAACTAATAAATGCGAAAAAAGTAAATTTTTTCAAGGCAGATAGTTTTAGGTTATAAAAAAATAATGATTGGTTGTTCGGAAATCAGACCCACAATTATACAGATTATTACAAATTCGCCGAAAAAAATCTTCCAACAGAAAGATTGATTTTCATTAGTCTCTGCACTCTGATCGGGGCATTTGCAGGACTGGGTTGCCACTGCCGGTTTTATAATTTCAGAGCACGCCGAATGGGGTTGGATAGTTAGTTGAAAACGCAGGCCGGGTAGCCGAAACCCAACTACCAATAGCTTAAAATACCTATCTTCCCTTTTTGGCTTCAGGATTTAAAACAGTTCAAACGATTTACATATGAATCTTAAGTTCAGGCTCACTATTCTTAGCTTTTTTCAGTTTTATGTTTGGGGTGCATGGTTATTGACGATCGGAACATATTGTCTTAATACAAAAGGATGGACTTTCCCCCAGTTTGGAGCTATTTTCTCCACGCTGGCACTTTCTTCTCTTTTTATGCCTGCCCTCACGGGTATAATTGCAGATAAATGGTTGAATGCTGAAAAACTCTATGGGATATTGCAATTGCTCTATGGGGCAATTTTGTTTTATGTGCCCCAGGTCAACGATCCTGATACGCTTTATTATGTGGTATTTGCTGCAATGATCTGTTATATGCCCACTATCTCTCTTTCAAACTCCATTTCCTACACCATTTTGAAGAATAATGGTTATGATGTCGTAAAAGTATTTCCACCCATAAGAGTATTTGGCACGATCGGTTTTATCGCTGCTTTATGGACCACTAATCTTTCCGGAAGCAAGGAAAACTCAAATCAATTCCTGATCGCCGCAGTGGCAGCGATACTGTTGGGATTTTACTCCTTTACTTTACCAAAATGCCCACCACCCCGGTCCATATCAAAAAATGCTTCGATAGTTGAACAGCTTGGTTTGAGCGCCTTCAAGCTTTTTGCGAAGTATAAGATGGCATTGTTCTTTTTGTTTTCAATGTTACTGGGCGCCGCTTTACAGCTCACAAATATGTATGGCGATTCATTCATCACAGGGTTTGAAAGACAACCCGAGTATGCTGACTCCTATGTTGTAAAATATTCAACTGTTATTCTTTCTATTTCGCAAATATCGGAGACAGTTTTTATCCTTACGATCCCTTTCTTTCTGCGACATTTTGGAATTAAAAAGGTAATGCTTTTTTCAATGATCGCCTGGGTGCTTCGCTTTGGATTATTTGCTTATGGTGATCCGTCTATGCTGGGCACCAGCCTGATCGTTTTATCATGTATCGTATATGGTATGGCATTCGATTTTTTCAACATTTCAGGTTCATTGTTTGTTGAAACAACAACGGATCATACTATTCGGTCAAGCGCACAAGGATTGTTTATGATGATGACAAACGGAGTGGGCGCCTGGTTAGGAAGTACGATCAGCGGTTATGTTATAGCTAAATACTTCATACTTCCCGATGGTAGTAGTGATTGGAATGGTATCTGGCTGAGCTTTGCTGCATACGCATTGGTTGTAGCAATCTTATTTGCCATTTTCTTCCGTCACAAACACGATCCCAATGTCGTTCAGAATGTGCAACATTAAGCTTTTGTAACAGCCGGCGTTTTATAATATCCTTATCGCAAAAACATTATCTTAGTTACATTGAAAAAATAACAATGGGCAAGGGAGCATACCAATTTTTGAACAGGGATATGAGCTGGCTTAGTTTTAATCACCGGGTGCTGATGGAAGCAGCCGATAAAACAGTACCGCTTTACAGCCGCATTTCTTTTCTCTCTATTTTTTCTTCCAACCTCGACGAGTTTTTTCGTGTAAGAATGCCCGCCATCTTTGCTTTCACAAGTATCGATGCCAAGAAAACAACACTGCGTGAAGAATATCCCAAAGACCTGGTACAACTCGTTCAAAAGAATGTGCTCGAGCAACAGGAAGAATTCGGTCGCATACTGACAGGGCAGATCATCCCGGAATTAAAAGAGAACAATGTCTTCCTGTATTATGGCGATCCAATTATGAATGAACATGAGGAATGGATAAGAGAATACTTTTTATCCAAAGTGTTATCATTTCTTCAGCCGGTGATATTGAAGAAAGATAACCAGGCGAATATTTTCCTGGAGAACAATGCGCTCTACTTTATTGTTGACCTGGAAGAGGCGGAAAATCCAGGGAGCCGCATTTATGCGTTGCTGAATATTCCTTCTTCCAACCTGTCACGATTTTCTGCGCTTCCCGATATCGGCGATGATCATTATTTACTTTTCCTGGATGATGTGGTGAGAGAGAATTTAGAAGAAATATTCCCGGGATTTAAAATTCATGGTGCCTACAGCATCAAACTCACCCGTGATGCCGAATTGAATATCGGTGATGAGTTTGCCGGCGATATTGCTGATAAGATAGAAAAACAGCTGGATAAAAGAGATATCGGAAGATCCACCCGCTTATTATTTGATAAGACCATGCCGGTGGTGGTAAGAGAATTTGTTCAGAACTACTTCCTGCTTCGTTTTGAAGAAATGGTGGAAGGGGGACGCTATCATAATCTCAAAGATCTCGGTAACCTGCCCAACCCTTCAAAGAATAAATTAAAATACAAGGATTGGCCAACCGCTTCACACCCGGGTTTTGGCAATCATCGTTCTATATTTCAAAGTATAGCCGAAGGGGAAAGGATGTTGCATCTTCCTTATCAATCCTATAACTACATACTACGTTTTTTTAATGAAGCTGCGATAGATCCCCATGTAAAAGAAATATATGTTACGCTTTACCGGGTGGCAGCGGACTCGCATATTGTCAATGCTCTTATCAGCGCTGCTAAAAATGGAAAAAAAGTAACGGTCTTTGTTGAATTAAAAGCAAGGTTTGATGAGGCCAATAATTTGAAATGGTCAAAAAAGATGAAAGCAGCGGGAGTGAAGATCATCAATAGCATTCCGGGTATTAAAGTGCATGCAAAAGTGGCACTGGTGAAAAGGCAGGAACAGAAAGAGCTTCGGTATTATTCTTTTATGGCCACCGGCAATTTTAATGAATCAACCGGCCGCTTCTATACGGACCATGTGTTGTTTACTTCCAACCCGATATTTGGCGAAGAGCTGGAAATGCTGTTCCGTTATCTGCAATCAAGAACATTAGTGGCGGGTTATGATAAACTTTCTTTTAAACACTTGCTGGTATCGCAGTTCAATATGACGAACCGTTTCAGCAAGCTGATCGACCGGGAGATCAAACATGCGAAAAAAGGAAG
>DASVNY010000804.1:0-1980 GCA_036383615.1 Chitinophagaceae bacterium | reverse complement strand
TGCATTCACTATGATTTAACTCCGCCAACTGGTTGAACAAAGCGATCTTGATCTCCGGCTTTTCAATAATGGCTTCAATAAATACATCAGCCAGGCATGATTGCAGGTCATTGGTGAAAAGAATACGCTGTAAGGCCTTTTCTTTTTCTTCAATGCTGATCTTTCCTTTCTCTGTTAACGATTGCAGGCTTTTTGCTATCGAGACTTTTGCTTTTTCAATCACGGTCTCATTAAGTTCATAAAGGATCGTATAAAAACCTGCCTGTGCTGCCACCTGTGCAATGCCGCTGCCCATTGTGCCGGCGCCACAAACACAAATTGTATTGACCGTCATAAAACTGAATTCGATGCGATAAAGATAGCTTTATTACATTTACAGGATACTACACGCTTATGAAATATCGTCTATCATTATTTACATTACTGTTTCCTTTGCTCGCATCATCGCAAACACTTGACTGGTGGAAGAACCTCGTGAATTGGGACGGCACTTCACACTGGTCAACCTATTTGATAACAAGCCCAAAATATTTTGGTCCCAATGCATTCTCTGTTCCCATGATCAATAATGGAAGCGTTGACAGTGTTGTTTCTCTCGGGATAACGGGTAATTTTCATTTTTCAAAGGGAGATAATACACAAAACCTGATGTTGTACGGAAACTACAGCACCAAAAAGAATACGATCTCTTTTGATGCCCAGTTTGTTCCTTACGAAAGGTTCCAGTTGTCACATGCTAAGAAAGAAGAAAGAAGGGTGTATTACAAGGATTATTACAAGAAGAATACGGTTGGTGATGTGGTAGTGAATACAACGATTCAACTATTTGAACGCTGGCGAAAAAAGAATGTGCATATGGCGTTGCGGGTGGGACTGCGCATGCCATCGGGTAGTGAATTGGGTGCAGCAAGATATGCGGACGTACCTGCCTACTGGATAGATATCGGTAATTCTTTTGTGTTTAAAAACTCGAACTGGAAATGGATCAATATGCTGGGCTTTTTGGTTTGGCAAACAAATGATGATGATCTGCGCCAGGATGATGCCTTCCTTTTTGGTAGTGGTGTGGAATGGAACCATAAAAAGATCAGGTTGCAGGCTTATGGTGCAGGATATTTGGGATATAAGAGCAATGGCGATAAACCGGTTGTATTCCGTATGTTTCTTGAAAGAGCAGGAAAAAAATTCAATACACTGGTCCGTTTTCAACAGGGACTACATGATTTTGAATATACCACGGCCGAACTTGGGGTGAAGTTTATTTTCCCATATAAGTAAAGCTACGGGCTGTGAGCCACGAGCCACGAGCTTTGAGATTTAGAAGGCAATAGTAAAACTGAATATCACAATCTGCTATTTGTTGACTTTGTAACGGGCCAGTGCGGCTCGTAGCTCATAGCTCAGGGCTCACAGTTTGCTTTTCTCTATCTTTATTCCATGATCGAATGGAAATCGATAGTATTCTTTATTCTCACCCTGATGCTGATGGGTTTTTTTGCAGGCATTGAAATGGCTTTTTACAGCGCTAATCGCCTCAATCTTGAACTAAAGAAAAAACAAGGCGGCAGCGCCGGGCAATTGCTCGCAAGATTTATTGATTCACCCGCTACTTTTTTGGGTACCACGCTTATCGGTTTTAATATCTTTCTTGTTTTCTTCTCTTTACAGATAAGCTCGGTGATGGCGCCGGTATGGCGTTATTTGAAAGTGGGTTCCGATACGGTCCATCTTATTGCAGAGATCGTTTTAGCAACTTTTGTTGTGTTGGTATTTACAGAGTTCATCCCCCGTGCAATTTTCAGGGCGAGGAGCAACACGTTGCTTACCCGCCTGGCTCATGTCACCGATTTTTTTTACCAGATGTTCTATCCCATTGCAGCAGGACTGATCAAACTTGCCGAATGGATGCTGAAATATGTTTTCAATGTGAGAGTGGACAAAGAAAAGGAACCGTTTAAGAGAAGCGACCTGAAGAATTTG
>DASVNY010000803.1:0-1775 GCA_036383615.1 Chitinophagaceae bacterium | reverse complement strand
ATTCGCGCCTACCAACACTTTTTTCTCTTCCCTTTTTTCAATATCATACATACATAAAGTAGGTTGCTCGCCGCTGCTGCCGGTATTGGGCAAACGACGATACAATACTTTGCCATCAACTACTTCTATCTCATCAAAATTTCCGGCCGGGATGGGGAGTATCTCCAATCTTGCTTCAAGAGTTTCAGGTTTGACAGTAATTGATTTAGCAGCTGGCTTTTCAGGTGGTTTAGCAGCACTTGCTGTTTTATCAGTAGCCGCTTTATCTGTAGAAGGGGCCGCCGTTTTAGCAGTTGCCGTATCAGGTTTTTCTTCAGAAACTTTCACATCATCATTTCTTGGCGCTAATAAACTTTTAGCAGAAGGGTCAAGACTTGCATAAGCGATCTGTGTGCTGTTTGGATAGATCCATGTTGCATCAAGATTGCTATAGAGCGGTTGCAGCCGGCGGTCGGTTTTAAAGAAAAGATATTTACCTGTCGGGTCAAACACAGGATAGGAATCATTGTAAAAACCTGCTGTTACTTTATGTAATTTCTTATCTGCAATACTGTATAGATAAATAGCTGAATTCAGGTTATCACCCGTTTTGCTATAGGTGAGCCAATTGTTGTCAGAACTCCACGACAACCTGAAACCCCGAAGCGACGAATAGGGCTGCAGCGTTGTTTTGTCAACCGTAACAGATTCGCCGGTAGCCACTGTAAGGATTTTTATCTCCTGCAGGTCATTGATAAAAGCGATCTTCTTACTATCAGGCGACCAGAATTGTTGAAATCCCATTCCTTTACCAAAGTCTGTCAGTTTTTTTTCTGTTCCGCTCTGTGTTTCTGTTAACCATAATTCATATTCACCGCTTTTATCACTCCAGTAGCTGATCCATTTTCCATTGGGAGACCAGGCAGGGAATTGATCATACGCACCACTGCTATTGGTAAGATTAAGAACAGGACCATTCTCTGCAGGAATGCTGAACAGATCGCCTCTTGCTTCTACTACCACTCTTTTTGCATCAGGAGAAATATCGGCCCAGCCTATGCGATTCGCAACATTCTCAGGTCTTGGCATCAGTGTAGCATAATCGGTCACTACATTGATCTTTACCTCATCATATTTATTGTTGGAAAGATTTAGCAAATACAATTTACCGCCTGCTTCGAAAATCAGGTCATCGGGGCCCGCACTCATGTGGTTGATATCAACATCATCAAACTTTGTTACCTGCGTACGTTTCTTACTGCTTATATCATATACCCAGATATTGCGGCGCTTATTGTCATCAACATCGCTTATATAATAAATACTGTTCTTGTACCAAACGGGCTTACCATCTGTGCCGGTATTAGCAGTGATATTTTCAGCGGTTAGTTTTTTCAAATTAAATAGCACGACATCGGAAGCTAAGCCGCCGCGATAACGTTTGAATGGATAGTTCTCTGTGATGCGGCTCACATAAGCAATACTTTCTCCATCGGGTGAAAAGCTTCCTAATTCTCCATAAGGAACCGGTAATTTCTCCGGTAGCCCTCCATTCTTTGAAATCAAAAACAGGTTGCTCACATTGCCTACCTGGTTCTCACGCAATGATGCAAATAATATTTGATTGCCATTGGGGTGCCAGTCGATCACCCGGTCATTCATTGCATGCCAGGTTAATCTTACCGGCACACCACCATTTACGGGCATTGTATAGATATCAGCATTGCCACGGTAAGTGGCCGTGAAGGCGATCGTTTTTCCGTCGGGCGAAAAACGTGGGAATGATTCTTCGCCTG
>DASVNY010000802.1:0-2692 GCA_036383615.1 Chitinophagaceae bacterium | reverse complement strand
TGCTGAAACAGGAAAGATAGACAGTACTTTGATCGTAATACTTCACAGCAATGGCAATGATTCAGCCGTAGTAAACGAAAAACCCCGGTACGTCACCAGGCTGGATAGCCGCGGGAATTTCAGGTTTAAAAATTTGCCGCCGAAAACATTTTACTTATATGCATTAAAAGATAATGGAGGTCGTCGTTACAGTGATAAAGATCTATTTGCTTTTGCTGACAAACCGATTTTGATCGGGCAATCTGATTCCATTACCCTGCATGCTTATATCGCTGAACAAGCACCATCATCACAACAAAGTAAACCAGTCACACTTCCCCCGGGATTTGGCAATCGTAACCGTCCCTCAAACGTGGCGGCTGACAGGCGCTTAAAGTTCACTACTAATTTAGTGGGTGGTCAACAGGACTTGTTGGGTGAGTTCTTTATAAGCTTTGAACAACCATTGAAATCATTCGATTCAACAAAACTTACGCTGCACACCGATACGACATTTACTCCTGTTCCTTCTTATCGTTTTGTGCCGGACAGCAGCAATAGAAAAATACAATTGGTCCATAGCTGGAAAGAAAACACTACTTACCATATTATAATGGATAAGGATTTCGCTGAAGATTCAGCCGGTAAAAAGCTATTGAAATCCGACACGCTTACTTTCACAACAAAAAAGCTAAGCGATTATGCGAATGTCAAACTGAGGTTCAAGAACCTTGACCTGTCAAAGAATCCTGTTTTACAATTTGTACAAAATAGCAACGTAGTACGATCTTATACTTTTACCGATGCGACTTTCTCAGCACCCGTTTTTTTACCGGGCGAATATGAGCTTCGCATTCTCTTTGATGACAATAAGAATGGTAAATGGGACCCCGGTGAGTTTTTTGGCAAACATAAACAGCCTGAATTGGTAAAACCCGTTGAGAGAAAGATCACGGTAAAACCCGGGTTGGAGCATGATGTTGAAATAGCGCTCTAGTTGCTGGGTATTGGTTGCTGGTCTCTCCAAATCGAAAATTCAGTACCAATAGTAGAATTCTGTTCATAAACGACCTGACCAGTAACCGGCAACCAGAAACAAGCAACACGCTATCTTTGCCCCATGCAATTCTCTTCCGCTTTATTGGAAAATGCTGTTAACGAATTTGCCAAACTGCCCGGTATTGGTAAGAAAACGGCTTTGCGTTTAGTGTTGCATTTATTGAAACAGGATGTTGGCGAAGTAAGTCATTTCAGCGAAGTGATCGCTAAGATGAGAAGCGAGATCAAATTCTGCCAGCGTTGTTTCAACGTAGCCGATGGAGATATATGTTCTATCTGTTCCAACTCCATGCGCAAACAAAATATCATTTGCGTGGTGGAAAGCATCCGTGATGTGATCGCTATTGAAAGCACCCAGCAATACAATGGCGCCTATCATGTGCTGGGAGGTGTTATCTCTCCCCTCGATGGCATTGGCCCCGACCAGTTGAATATCGAATCATTGGTTCACCGTATTGAAAAAGAAAAGACCGAAGAACTCATCTTTGCCCTTAACCCTAATATACAGGGCGATACAACCATTTATTATATACAAAAGAAGCTTTCCGCAGGATCCGCTGCACAGGGGTCAGCAGTTCGCATCACCACCATTGCCCGTGGCATTGCCTTTGGCGGTGAACTTGAATATGCTGATGAAATGACCCTTGCCCGCAGTTTACAGAACCGCTTACCGGTTGATAAGTATGTTTCGGGATAGGGGAAAGTCAGTAAGTCAGGAGTCAGTGAGTCAGGAAGAAAACTCTGGATGTAGGAAAATGTCTTCCGGTCTTTCCGTCTTACTGGCTTTCCGGACTCACTGACTTACTGACTCCTGACTCACTGACTTTCTTTCCAAACTTGCTCAAGACAACCAGAACCCGTAGCTTTGCCTCATCTTACAGGCGGATTTGTTTATTGTTCGGCCTTAACGGAACTAATAAACGCCACGAAACCTTCACAGAGTTTCCCAACGTTTATAGTTCACAAACATTAAGTGTATGAAAACAATACAGGATTGTTTGAATGAACGCATTCTTATCATTGATGGCGCCATGGGCACCATGATACAGCGTTATAAATTATCCGAAGCCGATTATCGGGGTGATCGCTTTAAAGACTGGCATTGTGATGTAAAAGGGAATAATGACCTGCTCAATATCACCCAGCCGCAGATCATTAAAGAAATCCATAAGCAATACCTTGATGCCGGCGCTGATATTATTGAGACCAATACGTTTAGCAGCACGACCATCGCAATGGCTGATTATGAAATGCAGTCATTGGCCTATGAATTAAATGTGGCCGCGGCAAAATGTGCAAGACAGGCAATTGACGAATACAATGAACAAAATCCAAAATCAAAAACCCAAAACCCAAAATTCATTGCCGGTGCCATCGGACCATTGAATAAAACGCTGTCCTTATCTCCCGATGTAAACAACCCGGGTTACAGGGCCGTCACATTTGATGAAGTGGTGGTTGCTTATTATGAGCAGGTAAAAGGGTTGGTAGATGGTGGCGTTGATATACTCCTGGTTGAAACTATATTCGACACATTGAATGCTAAGGCTGCAATATTTGCAATCAAAAAATATTTCAGAGAGAACCCGTTAAGAAAAGACTCATCAAGCAAGAACGAGTCTTCGCAATCCCCCCTCCGGGGGGTTAGGGGGGC
>DASVNY010000801.1:0-1646 GCA_036383615.1 Chitinophagaceae bacterium | reverse complement strand
GGTGATGATTGGCCGTAGGATAATTTTGAAAAGTAAATTGGGAAATTTTGGAATTGCAGGGGGTTAACGCAAACTGTAGTTCATTATCCTCCAGACTCTTTTTCTCTTTTGCTCCTTTATTCTCTTAGCTTACCTTTGCGTCGCTTTAGAATTTTGCCCAACCTGAAATTGGGTCCCGATGAATCGGGATAAAATTCATAACTATGGCAGCATTACACAATCGTATTTCCCGCCGGGAATTAAAAGACCGTATTCAAAACGACCCTACTCCAAGGACAACCGTTTCTTTCTATTGTTATTTCAAAATTGAAGAGCCCCCTGTTTTTCGTAACCAACTGTATAAGGATCTTTCCGTATTAGGGGTATTGGGAAGGATATACCTGGCCCATGAAGGTATCAATGCACAGGTAAGTGTTCCATCAGCAAATTTTGAAGCCTTTAAAAATTATTTGTATTCAATTGAGCCGTTAAATGACCTGCGATTAAATGTGGCCGTTGATGATGATGGCAAAAGCTTTTATGTACTTGATATCAAAGTGAGGAAAAATATCGTGGCAGATGGAATTACGGATAATGATTTCGATATGGCCAATAAAGGCAAATATGTGAATGCGGAGGAGTTTAACAAGCTGACCAATGATCCCGATACTATTGTGATTGATATGCGGAACCATTATGAATTTGAAGTGGGTCATTTTGAAAAGGCGATCGAGGTGCCTTCAGATACTTTCCGGGAACAATTGCCAATGGCTGTGGAAATGATGGATGATAAAAGGGATAAGAATATCATCATGTACTGCACTGGCGGTATTCGTTGTGAAAAGGCATCTGCCTTTATGTTACATAAAGGGTTTAAGAATGTTTTCCATTTGGAAGGCGGTATCATTCACTATACCAACCAGGTAAAAGAAAAAGGCCTTCCAAATAAATTTCACGGAAAGAATTTTGTTTTCGATCAGCGTCTTGGTGAAAGGATCACCGATGAGATCATTGCGCATTGCCATCAATGCGGAAAGCCGGCGGATACCCATGTGAACTGTGCAAGCGACGCCTGTCATCTTTTATTCATTCAATGCGATGACTGCAAAAAAGAATACGAAGGTTGTTGCAGCAAGGAATGTCTTGATTTTATTCATTTGCCTGAAGAGGAACAGAAGAGACTTCGCTCCGGCATTGATAAGGGACGGAATGTGTTTAATAAGTCCAAAGCCGGGCTAAAGAAGTTTGAAGGCAAGTAAAGCTTTTACACAGCCGGTATATTTATTCTTCCTGTTTCAATTAACTTGTAAGCTTATCAACGTTTAGTATGAGAAAATATTCTTTAACGATCCTATTGCTGGCAAGCTATCCTGTTTTTGCACAAAAGCCGAAAATGGATTTTGAAACATACAATCCTCCCTCAACATTGGTGGTGCCCGGCAAACCTGTTACAAAAGCAAAATTCCCTTTTATTGATGTGCACAATCACCAGTTCCGTATGCCTGATATGGACCTGAACACGTTGATAAAAGAAATGGATAAGCTGAATATGCAGGTGATGGTGAATCTTAGCGGGCAAAGTGGTGAATCACTTCAAAAATCAGTGCGCAATATCAAACAAAATTTTCCTAAACGTTTTATTGTTTTTGCCAATGTTGACTTCAAAG
>DASVNY010000800.1:0-7442 GCA_036383615.1 Chitinophagaceae bacterium | reverse complement strand
TGCGCCTTCTTACCAATCACCACTGCGAGTTCAACTTCCCAATCTGTTTTTACACTATTCTTTGGAATCACCAGCTCATCATTGGGACCAACAATAGCGGTAGTGGCTTTAAAAAATATCACAGGCTCCGCAGGCAATTGCATATTGCTTTCTGCAGCATGATCTGAATAATTCAAACCAATGCAAATGATCTTGGACGGTCTTGATACCGGGGCGCCCAATCTTGTATCTTTTGAAACACCTGGCAAGGTATAGTTAGCAGCAATGCCAGCCAGCTTTGACAATCCATCGGCTTCAAAAAACTCTTCGTTATAATCCTGCACATGTGCGGATACATCATACCACTCATCGTTGAGAATGATACCGGGTTTTTCTTTCCCGACTTGTCCAAATCGTATTAGCTTCATAATTTCTCTTTGCTTTGAATATTTATAAAACAAGATGCGCTCCTAACGCATTTGTTTTTTCACAGCATACCTGTTCCATTACCTGCTGCAATTGTGTTTTTAAAATAGCAATGGTATGATCGCCTCCTTTCTTACCCAATGCACCAACTCCATACATGAAGGAGCGACCCATAAAAGTAAATTCCGCACCAGCGGCCAATGCTCTTGCCACATCGGGGCCTGACCGGATGCCGCTGTCCATCATGATCTTTATTTTATTGTGGTAGGATTGCACAATAGGACGAAGCGAATGAATGGAAGATTCGCCTGCATCCAGTTGGCGCCCCCCATGATTAGAAACGATGATACCATCAAGCCCAAGATCAATTGCCATTTGTGTGTCCTCTTCACTTGCCACTCCCTTCAATACCAATTTCCCTTTCCATTTATCCCTGATAGGCGCGATCTTTTCTTTGTTCAGCCTGCCGGAAAATGTTTTGTTCATGAACAATCCCAGTTGCTTCATGTTCAGGTTTGCTGGTATATACGGCTTCAAGGTTGCAAACTCAGGTGTACCGTGCAGGAGTGTTTGCAGCGCCCATCTTGGTTTTCCCATTATCTGCAAAACATTCCGTGTTGTCATTCGTGGTGGCATGGCCAATCCATTACGAATGTCACGCGGGCGATATCCAAAAGAAGGCACATCGCTCAATAACACCAATACAGGATATTGCGTTGCCTCCAGGCGTTTGATAATATCATCCCGTAAACTATTTTCAGTGGGATGATAGAGTTGATACCACGCTCTTCCATTCGTGATCTCAGCAATCCGCTCAATTGACGAAGTGGTAACCGTGCTCAGAATAAAAGGGATGTTATGATTATATGCTGCCGCAGCAAGTATTTCGGCAGCATTCGGCCACATTAATCCCTGCAAACCAACAGGGGCAATGCCAAATGGCGCATCATATACATGGCCGAACAGTTCTGTTTTAAGATCCGATCCGCCATGATTTTTGAGATAATAAGGGATCAGTTCTATTTCACGCAGATCCGCGATATTCTTGTGCAGGTTCACATCTTCATTGCAACCACCTTCGAGATATTCCAATGCAAAACGCGGCATTCGCCTTGCAGCTTTTTTCCGCAGGTCATCGATAGAAGGATACCGCGTATCATATTTCCATGCCATACTCAGTTATTAAGTTTGATGAACCCGCCATCAATGAGATAATCGTTGCCGGTAATGAATGCCGCTTCATTAGATGAAAGATAAAGTACCAGCCCGGCAATTTCTTCAACCGTTCCCATGCGGCCGATAGGCTGAGAGGCCGATAGTTTCTGGAACATTTCTTTTTCCTGGCCGGGATAATTGCGTTCGATGAACCCATCAACAAAAGGTGTGTGTACCCGTGCAGGGGATATGCTATTGCAGCGAATTCCCGTTTTTAAATAATCTCTCGCGACAGAAAGCGTCATTGCATGCACGGCCCCTTTGCTCATACTATAGGCAAACCGGTCAGTGATGCCAACATGTGCGGCAATGGATGAAACATTGACGATCGCCCCACTATTCTTTTTTTTCATGATCGTCACAGCTGCCTGCAAACAATGATAAACACCTTTTACATTTATCTTAAAGATCTTTTCAAAATCTGCTTCGTTGGTATTTTCCAAATTACCAACATGTGCAATGCCTGCATTGTTGACCAGTATATCCAGGTGGCCAATGGCTTTAAAAACTTCATTCACTCCTGCCTGGTCACTAACATCACAGGCATGAGCAACTGCTGAGCCACCTGCTGCATTAATTTCTGAACACACTGCATTGGCGTTCTCAATAGAGATATCAAGAACATGAACAAGCGCGCCTTGCTGCGCCAATAGTTTTGCTACTGCTTTGCCTATGCCACTGCCCGCACCTGTTATTGCAGCTACTTTGTTGTCTAGTCTGAACATAATAAATTGAAATGAGCTTTACAGCGATACGCCGCGCTTCCAAGGTATGAAATCATCCTGTGCTAACTGTACTGCTTTGGGAATAAGTTCACCGCTGGCTACTTTTATACAGAATTCGAGTATTTCCTCTCCCATTTGCTCGATGGTTTTTTCACCAGCAATGATAGGACCTGTGTCAATATCGATAATATCTTTCATGCGGGTGGCCAACCGCGAGTTTGTCGCGATCTTGATCGTTGGCGCTACCGGGTTACCGGTCGGTGTGCCCAATCCGGTTGTGAAAAGTATCAGCGTAGCTCCCGAAGCAGCTTTGCCTGTTGTGGCTTCCACATCATTACCGGGTGTGCACACAAGACTCAATCCTGGTTTGATAGCCGGTTCTGTATAATCCAATACAGATACCACTGGCGATGTTCCTCCTTTTCTTGCAGCGCCTGTTGATTTAATAGCATCGGTGATCAATCCATCACGGATATTTCCGGGTGAAGGGTTCATATGAAAACCTGAACCAACCTTTCGTGCCTGCTCCTCATAATCCTCCATCAACTGGATGAATTTATTCGCTGATTCTTCATTGATGCAGCGATCGATCAATTCCTGTTCTGCTCCGCAGAGTTCAGGGAATTCGGCGAGCAACACTTTTCCTCCTAAGGCAACCAGCATATCGGATGTGTGACCAATAGCGGGATTAGCAGAAATGCCACTGAAACCATCACTACCGCCGCATTTTACACCAATACATAATTCACTCAATGGCGCAGGTTCTCTTTCCTGTTTATTGATATCTATTAATCCCTTAAAAGTTTGACGGATCGCATCAACGATCAATTGCTCTTCACTTTTTGTTTGTTGTTGTTCGAAAACAAGCAGGGGTTTATCAAAACCCGGATTGCGTTGTTTCAGGTCGCTTAAAAAATTCTTCACCTGCAGGTGCTGGCAGCCAAGACTTAAAACAGTTATGCCTCCTACATTGGGATGATCAGCATACGAAGCAAGCAATGCGCTCAATGTAGCGGAGTCCTGGCGGGTGCCGCCACAACCCCCGGCATGATTCAAAAATTTGATGCCATCCACATTTTTAAAAAAACGATTGGCTGCGCTATTGGGCACAGGGTTGAGATTAATTGAATCAATATCCTCACCTGCCTGGTATGCCTCGAACATCTGATGGGTAAATTGTTTATACCTGTCCGTAACAGCATAACCCAATTCATTCCACATGGCTTCTTTGATCACATCGAGGTTTCTATTCTCACAAAAAACAGTTGGAATAAATAACCAGTAATTGGCAGTTCCTACCCGGCCATCACTTCGCTTATATCCGTTAAAGGTTCTGTGTAAATAAGAAGACACATCGGGAGCCTGCCATGCATATTGAGCCGAACGATAGGCGTATTGTCCTGCGGCATGTTTGGTATTTCCTGTTGTCATTGCCTGCCCTTTGAACACATTGGTCTGTACCTTTCCCACCAATACGCCGTACATGATAACCTCATCACCGGCATTCATATCATGTTCAAAGAATTTGTGTTTGGCAGCGATATTTTCCAGCAATTCAAATCCTGATCCATTAAATGAAACCTGTGTGCCCGGTGCAAGATCCTTTAAGGCTACGAGCACATTATCATCGGGATGTATTTTTAAAAATGATCTCATTGCTCCCGTCTTAGCAGTTCCGGTTAGTTCTTTTTCCATTGAAATATATTTTTCATCAGCAGCCATTTTTCTCCTGGCTTTGCTTGTGGAAGCACCTGCTGATACGTTGACATTAACTCCTCCCATTCGATTACTTTACCATTCTCTTTATCTGCGCGGCCCTTGGCTTCAAAACTGAATTCATCGGTTGTTTCCATGATCATGAATAGCCTTGTGCCGATGCGATAGATCTCCATTTCAAGAATTCCTGCCGAAGCAAGTGATTCTTTTATTTCCGGCCATACTGCCTGGTGATGTTCTTCATACTGACGGATCAGTTCCTCATCATCTTTCAGGTCGAGTGCCAGGGAATATCGTTTCATACACGGGATTTTATTTTATAACCATAAACACCAAAGCCGAATACCACTACAAAACAAAGCAGCGGAACGATATATGAAAAAGGCGTGGAATACGCTTCGGCCAGCCAGCCCATCACGTAAGGAACAAGAGCTCCACCCACAATTGACATGATTATAAAAGAAGATCCCTTTTTGGTATAAGCTCCCAGGTTCTTAACTCCTAATGCGAATATGGTTGGGAACATGATGGATTCAAAAAAGAAGATCGCCATCAGCAGGTATATCGAAAGCATGCCCTCCATCCAGATAACTCCCGCACAGAGAAAAACATTGACCACTGCATAGATCGCCAACAATTTATTAGGAGATATTGTACGCATGATAGCGGTGCCCGCAAATCTCCCAATGGTAAACAACAAAAGACTTGTTGCAAGTAAATAAGAAGCCTTTTCATTTGAAATACCCAGGTTCTTTTCTGTACAATAATTAATAAAGAGTGCAGCTATGCCTACCTGTGCTGCTACATAAAAAAACTGCGCCACAATCGCCCAGATAAAATGGCTATGCTGAAATAATTTTTTCCCGCTATGTTCTTTTTGATCTGTTACCAATTCTTCTTCTTTTACTTCCGGCATAGGAGTGCGGAAAAAAAGAAAAGCAACCACCAATACAACAAGGGCTATGGCGATATAAACAAACGTAACAGAATGCAGGCTTGAAGGATCGGTTTCACTCTTATTGCCAAAAAACAATGCGCCACCTACAATAGGACCCAAAAAGGATCCCACGCCATTAAAACTCTGGGAAAGATTTAAACGAAACTCGGAAGTTTCAGGTCTTCCCAAAACAGTTATATATGGATTAGCGGCAGTTTCTAAAAAAGTGAGGCCACTCGCCAGTATGAATAATGCTAATAAGAAAAATGAAAAACTTGCGGCCTGTGCAGATGGATAAAATAATAATGCCCCGGCTGCATAAAGCAAAAGACCGATAATGATGCCTTTTCTATACCCAACCTTACTCATCAACAAGCCGGCAGGAAGAGCCACAAGGAAGTAAGCGCCGAAATAAGCTGCCTGTAATAAAGTAGAACGCTGCTTGTTAATATTAAGTGCTTCCTGGAAATGCTTGTTCAAAACATCGAGCAGTCCATAAGCAAAACCCCACAAAAAAAACAGCGAGGTAACCAGTATGATTGCCGTGATATACTTTTTCTTATTGTTCTCCATGTTATAAAAATAGATAGATCAATATAGGTGGCAGGTACGAACCCTAACTATCGAATAACAAATAAACTTATTACACTCACAAACATTCTTACCATTATTGTCCTATCATTCAACAATTTTAGCATCAGCTATTTTATTGATATACCAGGCATATATGGCCCTATTTGTCAAGTCGCTATTGACGATTAATAGAATGATTTACTTGTTCAGCAATAAGTGTTTTCCTGTAATTTTTAAATGGGAACACGGTTATAAAAGCTGAGTTTGGTGGGCAACTAATTAAAAACCAGGCTGTTTAATATAATAATCCTTTCGGAAACGATTGCGGATGATTTTTCTAATATGATCAAATCCTAAGCTAAATTGGCGTCAGAATAGCCTTTTCCTACGATTTCATGTAAAGATTGCTTACAAACGAAAAATCTGCTGTATGAGGCCTCAATTATTAAAAGTATCCAAAGAACCCCAGCATTCTTTTAGTGTAAGACGGGATTTGGTTCCTTACATCAACAATCGCTGGCACTATCATGCCGAAGTGGAGCTGATCCATTTTAAAAATGGTGAAGGCACACAGTTTATCGGCGACAGTATCAAACAATTTAAAGAAGGAGATGTTGTTCTCGTTGGCTCCAACCTTCCACACTATTGGCGCTTCGACGATATTTACTTTGAAGAGAACGCCGCTGCAAATGCCGACGTAAGAGTCGTTCACTTTTGTGAAGACTTCTGGGGCAGTCGCTTTCTTGACCTGCCGGAAAATATTCATGTCAAAACAATCCTTGACAAAGCAAAGAGAGGATTGCAGATCACCGGCAAAACAAGACAGCGTGTAGCTGATCTTTTAGATTCATTGCTACAGGCTACCGATAGCCAGCGTATCATTCTATTGATAGAAGCATTGAATGTTATTGCCGCCTGCGATGATCTCACCGTTCTTTCTTCCATTGGTTTCAAATATGAAATGGTAAAAGACGATAAGGACCGTATCAATGCGATCTATGAATACAGCATCAAGAACTTCAAGCGCCCGATACAGCTCGAAGAAATTGCAGGTGTCGCCAATATCAGTCCCAATTCATTCTGCCGCTATTTTAAATCAAGGACACGCAAAACCTATTCCCAATTCCTGATCGAATTGCGGGTGGGACATGCCTGTAAACTGCTGATCGAAAATAATCTTAGCATCAAGCAACTTTGTTACGAAAGCGGTTTTAATAATTTTACCAGTTTTCATAAATACTTTAAGATGATCACCAGCAAGAGCCCGCTAACCTATCAAAAAGAATTCATGGGGCAATTGTCTGCCTGATCGGCAATCGGAATTGCTAAAATGATTGAATAAACAGGCAACCTCCGGGTGGCCTGTTTTATTTATGGCCAGTTTCTTTGTTGACTGCATATAATTATTCCATGAAAAATTATTTCTTTCTTGCCATTGCCTTCCTGCTTTCCGCCGCATTATTGGCGCAAAACACGGGCCCCATCCTTATCGAAACGCAGCAAACAGCATTGTTGTTGAATGTTGGCAGCAACCAGCGGGTTGTACAATCTTATTTCGGGAAAAAACTCCCTGCAGAAGATTATACGCAACTAAAAGGAGGAAGAGAAGTTTACCTGACAGCGGGAATGGACAACCAGTTTGAACCATCGATAAGAATGATTCACAATGATGGCAATCCTTCACTGGAACTGAAATTTGTTTCGCGCAAAACAGAGACAAACGGGAACATTACACATACTATTATCCAGTTAAAGGACCCGGCCTATCCTGTTGAAGTAAGCGTTCACTATATGAGTTACTTCAAAGAAGATGTAATAAAAACTTGGACGACCATCCGCCACGAAGAAAAGAAAGCGGTATTACTTACCAA
>DASVNY010000799.1:0-6121 GCA_036383615.1 Chitinophagaceae bacterium | reverse complement strand
TATACACTGGAGCCCGGAAATGGAAGCTGCGTGGCAAAGCATTAAACTTCATCCTTCAGTTACTTGCTCCGTTGACCTGTTTTTTATTGGCATAATTTTCTTCCGTAAAGAATTTTTGGAAAAACAACATTTCACTATTCGGTTCTGATGGCGCGAAATATTCTTGTATCTTTTTTGTAAATCCGCGATCAAATCTTCGAAAATCTGTAGAAAAATGTTTTTTGTAGGTCAGACGAGTGCTGTCAGCCCCGGGCATCTTCATTTCCAACTCAATTTTTCGTTATCTTGGCGCCCTCAACGATCATGTATGACGATTGGATTGTTAAAAGAACCGGCCCATGAAACCAGGGTATCATTATTGGCGGAATCGGTAGCGGCATTAGTAAAAAAAGGCATTACTGTTTGTATAGAGAACGGTGCTGGTGATACAGCTTTTTCTCACAATAAAGAGTATGAAACTGCCGGCGCAACTATCAAAAGCCGGGCTGAAGTACTGAGTTCATCAGATATCATTCTTTCCATTCACCAGCCTCTTGCATCCGAAGTTCAAAACCTAAGATCAAAAGTGCTGATAGGAATTTATCAGCCTCTTTATAATGTTGATCAAATGAAAGCCTGGGCGGCTGCAGGTGTAACTGCTTTTTCTCTCGATATGCTGCCCCGCACCACCCGTGCGCAGATAATGGATGTGCTCAGTTCGCAGGCCAATATTGCAGGCTATAAAGCGGTACTCGCTGCTGCTGATCTTTATCCCCGCTATTTTCCCATGTTCATGACAGCAGCAGGAAGTATCCCGCCTGCAAAAGCATTGATATTAGGAGCAGGGGTTGCAGGTTTGCAGGCAGTGGCGACTGCAAGACGCCTTGGTGCCGTAGTGGAAGTATTTGATACAAGACCCGCCGTGAAAGAAGAAGTGGTAAGCCTTGGTGCTAAATTCATAGAAGTGGAAGGCGCTGCCGATGCAAGCAAAGCCGGCGGATATGCGGTGGAGCAAAGCGAAGAATTTATGCAGCGCCAGAAAGCGAAGATCGCTGAAAGCATTGCGAAAGCAGATATCGTTATCACCACTGCACAGATTCCCGGTAAAAAAGCGCCTATACTGGTAACAGAAGAAATGATCAAAGCCATGAGAGATGGTTCTGTGATCATTGATATTGCGGCGGCTACCGGTGGCAATACTGAACTCACAAAGAATAATGAAACGGTTGTATATAATGGAGTGAGCATTGTGGGTGATTCCAATCTTCCTTCTTCAATGCCGGCTGATGCCAGCAAGATGTATGGGAAGAATGTGCTCAACTTCTTGCAGTTGATCATTACAAAAGAAGGGAACATCGATCTTAACTGGAACGATGACCTGGTAAAAGGAGCCTGCATAACGCATAACGGAGAAATTGTTCACGAACGAATAAAATAATTATATGAATTCATTGTTGGATTGGATAACGGCAAATCAACAGATCATCTACATTGTCATTCTCATGATATTCGTGGGTATTGAAGTGATCGGTCGTGTGCCGAGTGTGTTGCATACACCGCTGATGAGCGGCGCTAATGCCATTCACGGCGTAGTGATCATCGGTGCTATTATCGTAATGGGAAAAGCAGAAGAAGATAATTACCTGGCGCTGATACTGGGATTTTTAGCAGTTGTGCTGGGAACATTGAATGTGGTAGGCGGGTTTGTGGTGACGGATAGAATGCTGGAGATGTTTAAAAAGAAGAAGAAAGGAGAGGGGTAGGGAAAAGTGGAATTAGGAGTTGGGAATTGGGGATTGGGAATTAGGGGTTAGGGATATCGCAAATCAAAAATCAAAAACGCAAGGGTTGTATTATGGAGTTTAACATACTGACACTTTGTTATCTTATCGCATCAGTAACATTTATTATCGGGTTGAAAATGTTATCTAATCCTGCGTCTGCACGAAGAGGGAACATGTTGGCTGCTGCAGGAATGACCATTGCTATTTTAGGTACGATCTTTTTATACAGGGATGAAGCGGGGTTGCGATTACACAATCATGGATGGATATTTGCCGGAATAGCTATAGGTTCTATCGTTGGCACACTCGCTGCTAAAAAGGTAAAGATGACGGCGATGCCGGAGATGGTGAGCATGTTCAATGGAATGGGTGGCGCCTGTGCAATGTTGATCTCCGTGGTTGAATTTAATCATCTTGCCTATACGATTTTTCCCGGTTCACCTGAAGTGGTTGTGCCTGGTAATGTAAAAGGTCTTCTGCTTATTATATTGCTGGGGTTGATCATTGGTTCGGTTTCTTTTGCAGGTAGTATGATCGCCTGGGGAAAATTGAATGGCAGTATCAAAGATTTTTCTTTTAAAGGCCAGCATATCTTCAACATCTTGTTGCTGCTGGTTATATTGCTGTTGGCAATTTATCTCATAGGCTGGATGCCTGCTAATGCAAAACTTATTTTCTATATCATTTTTGGATTATCGCTTTTATATGGTGTATTCTTTGTATTCCCAATCGGTGGCGCCGATATGCCGGTAGTAATTTCTTTATTGAACTCTTTTACCGGCGTTGCCGCCGCTTGCGGTGGTTTTCTATATGATAATAAAGCAATGCTCACAGGCGGTATCCTCGTCGGTGCTGCGGGAACACTACTTACCATACTGATGTGTAAAGCGATGAATCGTTCGCTGACGAATGTATTGATCGGTTCATTTGGCAGTAGTCAGCCTGGTGGAGGACAACAAAAGCAACAAGGGGCTTACAAAGAGATTGCATTAAGCGATGCAGCCGTTTTAATGGCTTATTCCAATAAGGTCATCATTGTGCCTGGTTATGGATTAGCAGTGGCGCAGGCGCAACATGCCTGTCATGATCTTGAGAAATTATTAAATGATAAAGGTGTGCAGGTAAAATATGCAATACATCCTGTTGCGGGCCGTATGCCCGGTCACATGAATGTGTTGCTGGCTGAAGCCGATGTAAGCTATGAAAAGCTCGAAGAAATGGAGCAGGCCAATGAAGATTTCCCTTCTACTGATGTGGTGCTTATTCTTGGTGCCAATGATGTGGTGAACCCCGCTGCAAAGAATGATCCCTCATCACCCATTTATGGAATGCCGATCCTCGATGTTGAATTGGCAAAACATGTTATCGTCAACAAACGAAGCATGAAACCCGGTTATGCAGGTATTGAGAATGATCTTTTCTTCCAGAAAAAGACATCCATGTTGTTTGGTGATGCAAAGAAAGTGTTGCAGGATCTGGCAGCAGAGATAAAGAGCTTGTAAGCTCTCTGCAATGTCACAACATTTTTATCGGTTGGGATTGATTCAGCTTGATGATTACTGGACATAACCCTGAAGTGTGCGACGCAAGGAACGATGATCAGGGAACTAATGCCGGGCAAATAATCCCACTTCTCAAAAAATATAAAACAACTCCATGCGATATTTCAAACTGGGTTTCTTATTGCTGTTGTCTGCTACAACGATCAATGCTCAAAAACTAATGGGTTTTACTGATGCTTCTGCTGCCAAACAAGTGGAATGGGAAAAACAGTTTGATGCACAACTGAGTGCAAAAAACCAGGACACATGGATGCAGTTTCTTACTTCTCATCCGCATCATGTTGGCTCAGCGCAGGGGAAATTGAATGCTGAATATATGGCCGGGTTATTCCGATCATGGGGTTTTCAAACAGAAATAGCAGAGTACAATGTTTTATTTCCTACTCCTAAGATAAGAGTAGTCGAGCTATTGGGCGCTAAGCCATATAAGGCAAAGCTGGAAGAATCAACATTGAAAGAAGATAAAACAAGCGGGCAGAAAACAGAGCAATTGCCATCTTATCATGCTTATTCAGCAGATGGCGATGTTACGGCTGAACTTGTGTTTGTGAATCGCGGCATCCCGGCAGATTATGATGAGTTGGAAAAAATGGGTATCAGCGTGAAAGGGAAAATTGTGATTGCGAAATATGGTGGCTCATGGAGAGGTATTAAACCCAAAGTAGCAGCAGAGCATGGTGCAATTGGTTGTATCATTTATTCAGATCCCGAAGACGATGGATATGTACAAGGCGATGTATATCCGGAAGGTGCTTTTCGTCCCAGGGATGGAGTGCAACGCGGTTCTGTAATGGATATGCCTGTTTATCCCGGCGATCCGCTGACACCGGGTATTGCTTCAACAAAAGATGCAAAGCGATTGAACAGGAATGAAGCAGTCACTATTATGAAGATACCTGTGTTGCCAATTTCACATGAAGATGCATTGCCTTTATTGCAATCATTAGGCGGGCCTGTTGTGCCAGCAACATGGCGCGGCGGGTTGCCGATCACTTATCACGCTGGCCCAAGTAAAGAAAAACTGCATTTGAAATTGCAGTTCAACTGGGATATAAAAACCCTGTATAATGTAATTGCAAAATTGCCTGGTACAGAATTTCCTGATGAGTGGATCATTCGGGGCAATCATCATGATGGTTGGGTGAATGGTGCCGCAGATCCGATAAGTGGAATGGTAGCAGAATTGGATGAAGCAAGATCAATCGCAGAGCTGGTGAAGAAAGGATTCAAATTGAAACGTACAATAGTTTACTGCGCATGGGATGGGGAGGAGCAGGGTTTATTGGGTTCTACGGAGTGGGCCGAAGATCACCAGGAAGAATTAAAGAAAAAAGCAGTAGCGTATGTTAATACAGATGGCAACAGTCGCGGGTTTATTGGTGTGGCCGGCTCGCATACGCTGGAACCTTTCTTTAATGAAATAGCAAATGATGTGACCGATCCGCAAACAGGAGTGAGTATAAAAGAAAGAAGATATGCCAACGCAATGGTGGTGGCGGATAAAGCTGCCAGGGCAAAATTGATCGGCAATAAAAATATTAAACTTGGCGCATTGGGGGCAGGCTCGGATTGGTCGGGCTTCCTGCAATTCCTGGGCATCGCTTCCATCAATCTTGGTTTTGGCGGAGAAGGGCAGGGAGGGGAGTATCATTCTATCTATGACTCTTATGATCATTTTACAAAGTTCAAGGATCCCGGTTTTCAATATGGAGTAACCCTTTCAAAAACGGCGGGTCGTGTAATGCTACGAATGGCCAATGCAGAAGTATTGCCGATCGATGTCAATAGTTTTTACAAAACAGTAAATGAGTATGTAACGGAGTTGAAAACATTATTGGATAATACCAGGTCCGAAACCGAGCAGGAGAATAAGATGATCGCAGATAAGCTGTATGACCTTGCGAAAGATCCGAAAAAAGGGTTTCAATCCCCCAAACCAAAAGATGTCGTACCATTTTTAAATTTCAGCGGGTTGGAAAACTCGATGATGCAGTTAAAGAATAGTACAGAGGAGCTTCAAAAACTATATGGCAGCGGCACACAGTTGTCGGCTGAAAAACAGAAAGAGTTAAATGCTATCCTGTTTAAAGTAGAACGTAGTTTGATCAATGAAAAAGGGTTACCAAGAAGATCATGGTATAAGCACCAGGTCTATGCACCGGGTTACTATACCGGTTATGGTGTAAAAACCTTACCGGGTATTCGTGAAGCGATTGAACAACGCAACTGGAAGGAAGCACAGGAGAATATTGAGGTAGTTTCTAAAACAATGGATGCTTATACTTCGCAAGTGCAACAGGCGGTTAATATCGTAACGAAGAAAGCCTTTTAGATATAGTTTTGCAGGATGAAATTGCCGGAGAAGTTATTGATTTCATTAGAAGCAGTCGAAAGTTTCAACAGGCAGGCTTTTGAACAAATTCATGCATTTGGTGAACAGGTAACTTCCATCCGGATCAATCCATCCAAATCATCAGACCAATTTCCCTCGCAGAGCCCCGAGGGCAATCTCCCAATCCCCAATTCCCCAATTCCCTGGACCGACTACGGCTACTATCTTGACACCCGCCCTTCTTTTACCTTCGACCCCTTATTCCACGCCGGCTGTTATTATGTGCAGGAAGCATCATCTATGTTTCTGGAACAGGCCCTGAAGCAAACTGTTGATCTTTCAAAGCCATTAAAAGTGCTTGATCTCTGTGCGGCGCCGGGAGGCAAATCAACGCATATTCAATCATTGCTTTCAAAAGATAGTTTGCTTGTGAGCAATGAAGTGATACGTTCAAGGGCAAATGT
>DASVNY010000798.1:0-3360 GCA_036383615.1 Chitinophagaceae bacterium | reverse complement strand
TTTGGGTAGATAGCAAACTGAAAAATATAGATCCTGACAGTAATCTCGAAGGCTCTAATTCAGGAAGAGGGATCGTGTATTTCAATAACCCGGGCACAAGATCATATCTCTTTTCTCTTAAACTCAATTTTTAATTTTACGAATTGCTCAATATGAAAAAGAATCTTGTTTTTATACTGCTTGCTCCTGTTTTATTTCTTCTATCCTGCAAAAAGATGGTGGACGGGATGAACACGGATCCCAACAATCCACAGGATGCAAATGCCATCACGATGCTTACAGGTGTAGAACTTGCCGATGCTGTGGTGCAGGAAGGTGAGCTGGCTCGCAGATCGGGTATGTGGAGTGGTTATTTCGCCGGGCAGTTGTTCCAGTATCAAAGCTACTACCAATACAATGTAATAGCTAATGATTTTAACGATGCATGGAGTTTTGTATTTGCAGCAACCATAAAAAATGCAAGACTGATGCAGTCAAAAGCAATAGCAACTAATAACCGCCGCCTGGCCGGTGTTGCGCAGGTACTGGAAGCACATGCTGCGGGCACAGGTGCTGCGCTATGGGGAGATATACCTTTTACGCAAGTATTCAACGAACAATATCCCAATCCTGCTTTTGATCCGCAGGCACAAGTGTACCAGGCCCTGCAGGTGTTGTTGGATACTGCAATAAACAATCTTAACTCTTCCGCCTTTTTGAGTTTTGCTTCACAGGATATCTTTTACCAGGGAGATAATCTTAAATGGATACAGGCTGCATATACATTAAAGGCCCGCTATTTCATGCATACTAAACAATATGCATTGGCTTTGGCAGCAGCACAAACCGGTATCAGCAGCAATGCCAATAGTATGATGATGAACCATATTGATAATCCCAGTGGTTCCAGTTTATATTTTCAATTTACAAATGATGAAAGAGCAGGATTTATGAATACTGCCGGCACTTATGCTGTGGGTATTATTAATCCTGCCGGCGCCAAATACCGTGGCAATAGCAAAACAAACGAAACAGCAAGGTATCGTTACCTGTATCGCAATGCCGGTGATATTAATTATAACAACACAGGTGGTGCTTTTAACCGGACAACGGCTTTCCCATTGATCAGTTATGCGGAGAACCTGCTGATCCTTGCAGAATGTGAAGCAAGATTAAATGGATTAGCTGCGGGCCTCACGAGATTGAATAACTATCGTTCCTACCTGAATGCAGGCGGATATCTTACCACGCAATACAATGTTGCAGGCACTTATAAATATGATCCTTATACAGCAGCCGATTTTGGAACAGGGGGAATAGAGAATTCAAACAATCCATTTGTCACCTATGCACTCACCGCAAACGGTTCGGGAGTTGCAAGCGGACCCGGCGCCACCAATATCACAGCGGCAAATGCTACAACGACAGGATACTCTGCACCAGTTTACAGAAGTCTTGGAATGAAACTGACAGGAAATGCAAATGGCGACAGTACAACCACCAATCCTAACTGGGCAGGAGAGGGTACTGCAACAACAATCAACAGTACATTTTCCGGGATTACCTTTAATAGCACTACTCGTTATGTGCAGTTTGATATAACAACAGCGACAGGAACAAGCTATGCTTTACAGAACCTATCCGTGCCGATCACTGTTACAGGTGCCGGCACACTAAATGCCGCCGTTGCTTATTCAACCGATAACTGGACCACGTTTACTTATCTCACACCAAGTGGCAGTGCTGCGGAAGCTGTTACATCTACAACACCTCTTTCAGTTGGATTAGCCGCGCCTGTTGCTTTAACTGCCAATAAGGTTTCTATACGCATCATCATTTACAGGAAGGCTGCATCAGTTGGCAACTTTGCTTCAGCGAATATTGGAAGTATTACATTTACATTGTCGCCGATCCCTGCTGTTTCTTCCTTAACACCGGAGAACGCTTTGTTGAGAGAGATATTGGAGGAGCGATACGTGACATTCTTTGGCCAGATAGAGGGATTTAACGATGTGAGGAGAACATTTAAAGAAACCGATGTGAGAGTGCCTGTGCCGCCAAATGCGGGTGCGCAATTATTACAACGTTTTTTATACCCGCAATCTGAAGTTGACAGGAACACATCAACACCAAATCCTATTCCCGGAATTTTTGTACCTACAGCAGTCAACCAGTAGGAGCAAACAGAATTGATGAAGACAATGAGAAAACTATTGAATCTTGTGGCCATGTGTTTAACGTTAAACAGTTTTTCACAACAGGTCATTCCGTTGTATAACGATCTTCCGCTCGGTTCGCTGGATGTAAAAGATATGGAAGCCAAAGGAAAATCTGATGCCGGTAGAGATGTTGTTCGTAAAGTGACAAATCCTACGCTGACTGTATTTATTCCCGGGCGTCAAAACGCATCACGAACAGCGGTGATCATCTGTCCCGGTGGCGGCTATTTATATTTAAGCATTGAAGATGGCGGTTACGAAGCAGCCAAAAAACTGGCGGCTTCGGGAATTACCGCTTTTGTTTTGAAATACAGGACATGGAGAGATTCGGCTTATACGAATTATACAAATGCTCCAATGATGGATCTGCAACAGGCGATGAAAATTGTTTACACTAATGCAAAGGAATGGAACATTGATACTTCACGGGTGGGCATAATGGGTTTTTCAGCCGGTGGTCATTTGGCAACGATGGCTGCAACATCAGCAAACGGAAGAAAACCCGCTTTTACTATTTTGGCTTATCCTGTGATCAGTTTTATGGATTCGCTGACTTCAAAAACATCGAAGACAAGAAATACATTGCTGGGCAAAAGGGCAAGTCTTGAAGACAAGATCGCTTATTCACCCGAATTGCATATTTCATCTTCAACGCCTCCTGCATTTTTGGTGCATGCGCAAAACGATAGCACTTCGCCGGTAGCTAACAGTATCGTTTATTATAATGGTCTTATCGCCCATAAAATTCCGGCCCAACTATTAGTGTATCAAAAAGGAGGACATGGTTTTGCGCTTTACAATAAAGCAGAGGATAAATATTGGTTGCCCCAGGCAATAGAGTGGCTGGCAGTAAACGGCTTTTATCAATCAAATAAAAAGTGAAAAGATAAAGTGCAATGAAAATTTTTAAGGTATTATATGTCCAGGTCATCATCGGTATCATTGCCGGTGTGTTGGTAGGATGGCAGTTCCCGGGTTTTGCACCCACTGCAAAACTCATCAGCGAAACATTTATCAACATGATCCGCATGGTGATCCCACCGGTGATCTTTTTTACCATTGTTGCTGGCATTGCCGGGGCTGGTGATATGAAAAAAGTGGGTAGGGTAGGGTTTAAGGCATTGATATATTTTGAAGTGGTTACCACACTGGCTTTATTAAT
>DASVNY010000797.1:0-3960 GCA_036383615.1 Chitinophagaceae bacterium | reverse complement strand
AGGGTGGAATTAACAATACCAATTTAAAAACAGCTATATGATAAAAGCAGTTATCATAGACGACGAGCAACACAGCATTGAAACGCTGAAGTGGAAGCTCGAAAACTATTGTCCCGAAGTGGAAGTGATGCAGGCCTTTGATAATCCTGCCAAAGGAGTGGAATACCTGAAACAAAATCCACCCAATCTCCTGTTCCTCGACATTGAAATGCCGATGCTCAATGGGTTTGATGTGCTGGAAGAATTGGGAAAAGATCTTTCTTTCGACATCATCTTCACCACGGCCTATGACAACTTCGGCATCCAGGCGGTTAAGTTCAGTGCATTGGATTATTTATTAAAACCGGTGCAGAATAAAGAACTGAAAGATGCTATCGAAAAACATTTGCGTAAGACACAACAAAAAGTTTCATCTGAGCAAATTGAAATATTGCTGA
Source organism: Chitinophagaceae bacterium (assembly GCA_036383615.1). Classification (GTDB taxonomy): domain Bacteria; phylum Bacteroidota; class Bacteroidia; order Chitinophagales; family Chitinophagaceae; genus CADEDV01. The sequence continues at coordinate 3,523 of DASVNY010000797.1, read as the reverse complement.
GCAATGTTCATGCGGAGAAGAGGGGGAAGATTGGAAAGATAGCCCTTGCTTCTAAAGAAAGCATCGAATTTGTGGATGCGCCGGATATTATTTGTTGCGAAGCAAACAGCAACTATACCAATGTGTATATGGTGGAAAACAGGAAAAGGGTTATTTCAAGAACCCTCAAGGAATTTGAAGATATGCTGGCGCCTCACCAGTTTTTCCGGCCGCATAATTCATTCCTGGTAAACCTCAACAGGGTGAAGGAATTCATCCGCGGTGATGGCGGTTTTTTGGTGATGGAAAACAAAATGAAGATCCCCGTTTCAAAGACAAAAAGGGAGGAATTGCTGGAATTATTAGCCTGATAATCTGGGGTCAAGTGGTCATAACGGTCAAATGGTCATAGGAGTCACAAAGAATATACAAAGCGCACCCTATCAGCCAATGCATCACTCAAGAAGTAGCTGATTGGCTCATGTAGGCCATTATCCTGATCAAAAGAGCTTGTGTTTCAGCTACCGGTAGCACATCTTTGCGAACAAGAAGGCTACTGATTAAACCCGTTTATCCCTATATGCTATCACATGATGAAATACGAACCAGGGACGGCCAAAAGATCGGATTGACAGTTTATTCGCCAGGGTCAACCACCAATAAAGTAATGATCATGGCAGCAACCGGCGGCGTGTCGCAGAATTTCTATGAACCCTTTGCCGGTTTTTTTCAGCGGCATGGATTTACTGTCATCACTTTTGATTACCGTGGCGTTGGACGTTCGGCTCCGGAGGAGCTAAAAGGATATAATGCCAATATGCATCAATGGGCCGTGCAGGACATAGATGCGGTGATCTTATATGCCCGGCACAATTGCCCGAAGCACGAGATCATTTATGTAGGGCATTGTGTGGGTGGAGAGATTGTGGGTCTTGCGCAGGCCAGTCAATACATCAATAAACTCGTGCTGGTAAACAGTGCTTTGTCCTGCAAAAAACTCTGGCCACTTAAACAACGGTTCAAGATCATTGCCATAAAACCTTTCATTGCATTGCTGAATAAATGGTTTGGTTATTTTCCGGGGAAAAAGATCGGATATGATGAGGACCTCCCGGCCGGCGTGATGCACGAATGGGCCAACTGGTGCAGCAAATCAAATGGTTTGTTTGATGCTTTTCCCGATAATAATTACCGCAAGTTGCGAATACCATTGCTTGCCTATAGTTTCTCTGACAACTGGAAATCTCCGCCCAAAGCCGTGCAGGAATTGTTGAACCGTTTTGCAAATGCTTATATCACCTGGCATCATATCAGGCCGATTGAGATGGGTAGAAAAGCGATCGGCCACTATGGATTTTTTTATCCTGAAATGGAAGCCAGCTTATGGTTGAAATTATTGCAATGGGTCAATGAAGGCGAGCGCATTAAGAAGCCGGTCGTTGATAGCAGCACTCTTAGCAATAAAAATGTTGATCAGAAAGATTAGGGCCGCTTATATTTTTTCCAGCCTTTTAAATACTTAACGCCTTTCTGTGTAGCAAATCTTGTAGGGATCTGTTGCCAGCCTCCCCTATTTGACGACCAGACCATAAGATGCAAATGCGGCATGGCTGCATAACCGGTTTTACCACTCAAACCGATCACTTGTCCCTGTTTCACTGTATCACCCACATTGACCAACGCCCCATTGAATTGCAAATGCCAGTAGCCGGCTCTTGAGCCATCGGCATGTTGTATCACAATATTGTTGCCGTAGGGCCGGTACTTCCTGTTCCAGCCACCGCGATCGCCATCTTCTTTTACTCTTGTTACCACCCCATCCCTGATCGCCGTGATCCTGGTTCCTCTTTTCATTTTAAAATCCAGCGCCGCTCTTTCCTTGTGTGAGAATGGTCCGAAATAACCCTGCACCAACCGGTATTTTTTTCCCGGCTCAAATGGAAGGGTATAAACATAGCTTGTATCATCTTTAATGATACCTTTTTGCAGCAGCTTTATTTCCTTTCGCAAGGGATTATTGCTGACGGAGCAGGCCGATAATGCACAGAGAAGAAAAAACAAAAATGTTTTCAAAGCGGGATCTTTTTTGACCGAACCTTAAAACTACGTTCATCCACCTGATTTCCGGGTTTATAATAATTTAATTTTTATGAGTGGAGAATCTTCGTAGCTTCTACATCCAATTTTTTAACCAATCTGCCAACCGGCGGATAAAAATCATTAGTTATGTCAACATCAACAGCTGTAATGACGACGCAGGAAGTTGCCAACCGTTTTAATGAGTTAGCACAAACCGGCCAATGGGACAAAATACAGGAAGAACTGTATAGCGATGATGCCGAAAGCGTTGAGCCTCCACATTCCCAGGGATTGCAATCCGTTAAAGGACTGGATGCGATCAAGGAAAAAGGAAAAAGATTTAATGAAATGGTAGAAGAAATGCATGGGGGTTATTCCAATGCTCCAATTGTTGCCGGAACTCATTTTGCAGTAGCCATGGGAATGGATTGCACAATGAAAGGAATGGGACGGATCAATATGGAAGAAATTGCCGTTTACCAGGTAAAAGACGGGAAGATCGTTAAAGAACAATTTTTTTTTAGCAACTAAAAGCACGGGTTAGTATCTAAAATGCCACGGAGGCACTAAGTCACAAAGAAGGTATTGGAATTAACTTCGTGCCTTTGAGTCTTTGTGGCGTCCCAACTAAAAACACGGGTTAGTAAGCGATGCGATCAGGGTCACATCGCTTTTTTTATTTTCGCAGCAATATTTACACGTATGCATAAAAAGATTGTGCTGCTTGGCAGCGGCGAATTAGGAAAAGAATTAGTGATAGCCCTGAAAAGACTGGGACAAACAGTGATTGCCGTTGACAGTTATGCCGGCGCACCCGCCATGCAGGTGGCGGATGGTTTTGAAGTAATTGATATGTTGAATGGCCCGCAATTGGATGCGGTAGTAAGCAAACATCAGCCGGATCTCGTGGTCCCGGAAATTGAAGCTATTCGCACAGAAAGGTTTTATGAGTATGAAAAGCAAAACATCCAGGTAGTGCCAAGTGCTAAGGCTGCTAACTTCACGATGAACCGCAAACTGATCCGCGACCTGGCAAGTAAAGAATTGGGCTTGCGAACAGCCAGGTATTTTTATGCAACAACATTTGAAGAGTTTCAAAAAGCGGTGAATGAAATTGGTTTGCCCTGCGTGGTCAAACCATTGATGTCATCAAGCGGAAAAGGACAAAGCGTGTTGAAAGACCTGAATGATCAGCAAACGGTTTGGGAGTATGCTATCAACAATTCAAGAGGTGATATCAAAGAAGTGATCATTGAAGAATTTATTTCTTTTCATACCGAGATCACATTATTGACCGTTACGCAAAAAAACGGCATCACTTTATTTTGTCCTCCGATCGGCCACCGGCAGGAAAGAGGTGATTACATGGAAAGCTGGCAACCCGTAGCGATCAGTCAAACTGATTATGATGATGCCTGCGAAATGGCAAAGCGTGTAACGACCGCTTTAACGGGTGCAGGAATTT
>DASVNY010000796.1:0-4887 GCA_036383615.1 Chitinophagaceae bacterium | reverse complement strand
GAAAAGATCAATCGCTTTAAATCATTATTTGAGGAGGTCAGTCTTTCGGAGTGCACCATTAGTAACTGCACCGTAAACGAAAAAGATTCTTTTGTAACGGGTAATTATAAAGCATTGGCAAAAACAGGAAATGAAGAAATGATCTTCTCCGGCGATTTTATAGTGAAATTCGTGATTGATGACCTGGGATATTGGGATATGAAAGAAATACAGGTTAAGGGTCTAAGTATTACCTAAACCCTCTACAACAAAAAACATTCGGTGGAATAAATATGGTTACAGAATAAACTGTTGACAAGTAAGTCTTCAGTAACAGGCTATCTTCTTCCTTCAATTTGTTATTTTTATAGCATGCTATTACTTACTATAGAGGTCACTGATCAAAATGCAATGAAAACTCTCCATTCCCTGGAAGGAAAACGGCTTATTAAAATTGCCGATGATGCGGATCTCAATTCTTCGTCATTACCAGGTACTCCTTTATCTTTAAAGGCTTTTAAAATATGGATAAAAGATGCGGAAGAAGCAACTACGAGTAGTCTCAAACAAGCTAAAACAAAATGGGTGCATCAGAGAAAGCAACTGTAAAAATATCCCATTAAAAATTTCGGTCAATACGCTATGCATGAGTATAGAAACGGAGAAATGGTTACGGCTGATATTGGAATAAATCAGTAGATTCAGACATGAAATACTCACTCGTTCTCCTGTTATTATTGTTTCAGCTATTATCAGTAGCGCAAAAACCCAAACCGGGTACTTATATTTTTAACTATTGTGATCTTGAATATAATATGTGCCTGGGCCCCTGTAAAGTAGTAATAAAGAATGACAGCATTTTTATTTATGCTACAAAGGAATTATCCGCGAAGATCACTTTTACAAAAGAAGGTGATGTCATCGATAAAGGATTGATATTAAAACACAAATCAGGCAAATGGATTGTCGCTCATTCAAGAAAAGATGCAGATACAGATGAAATCGTCTATGACGGGCCCGCCATCATAGATCTTGTGAAAAAACAATTCTGGAGATACTAACCCGGTTTTTCAATCCAATATATTCCTGCGGGATAATTCATTTCTTAACTGCCCCGGTGATTGAAAATGGATAGAAGATATTCCTAATTCCTCCGCCGCTTTCACATTCCTCAAATTATCATCAATAAACAAAGCCTCTCCTGCTTTCACCTTGTATCGCTCTAATAATCGCTGGTAGATTTCAGGAAAAGGTTTTCGTGTCATCTCTTCTCCACTTACCACCCTCCCATCAAACCAATGCAGGAAGTCATATTTCTCCAAAGCAATCGGGAATAATTCAGCACTCCAGTTGGTCAACGCATATAGCTTTAATGAAGAGTTAGCTTTTAACTGCCTGAATATTTCCACCGTTTCATTGATCGGTCCTTTGAGCATATCCACCCAGCGGTTGTAATAGATACGTATCTCCTTTTCCCATTCGGGAAACTCAGCCACTTTTTCCTCTACCGCTTTTGCAATGGGGTAACCTGCGTCCTGTCGCTCATTCCAGTCAAGCGTGCAGATATTTTCCAGGAACCAATCCGTTTTTTCCGGTGAATCAAACACATGCTCATAGACATAACGGGGACTCCAGTCGATCAACACCCCACCCAAATCAAAAATGATCGTATTGATTGCCATAGTTATTTCGAAAAACGTAGTTTAAGGGAGATCATCGTTAATGCCATGACGATCATGATCACATTGGTTACGATAATTACCATATCGTTTCGCAAAACCCCGTAAGCGATCCACATGGCTTCATTGACAGCCGCGATAACAAACATCATCAATGAAACATTCCTGGCGGATTTTTCCTTCCATGTTTTAACAACCTGGGGCAAAAAAGTGAGGGCGGTGACTGCACACGCAGAATAGCCTAATATATCGGTTCCTGTCATGTTTTGTTTTTGCAATAATATCATCTTTTCTCCAACAACCACCAATAACGACTACGGGGCTTCACTTTATAGTTGGAACTGATATAATGACTGATATGGTCCATGGCTTCGTCAATACTATCTGTCACTAAAACAAGATCGAGATCCCCCACTGAGATCGTTCCTTCTTCCTGCATTTTCCGGATCACATCCAGCAGCGGCGCATAAAATTCTTTCCCGAATAAAACGACCGGGAATTGTGTGATGGTCTTTGTTTGCACGAGTGTAAGCGTTTCAAACAGCTCATCCATAGTGCCAAAGCCACCGGGCATGATGATGAAAGCATAAGAATATTTTACCAGCAACACTTTGCGAACAAAAAAATGTTCAAACGTCACCGACTTATGCAAATAAGGATTGGCCTGTTGCTCAAAGGGTAATTGAATATTGCAACCTATGGATTGCCCGTCATTTTCAAATGCGCCACGGTTAGCCGCTTCCATGATACCGGGCCCTCCGCCCGTCATTGTTGTCATTCCCAATGCGGCTATACGTTTACCAAATTCTCTCGCCTGTTGATAGTAAGGATGATCTTCTTTAAATCTTGCTGATCCAAATACCGTGATACAGGGCCCGGCAAAATGAAGAGAGCGAAATCCCCGGATAAACTGCTTGAATACTCTCCAGGCAAAACTTAATTCATATCCCCTGCTTTTGGGACCATCCAAATAAACGTGTTGTTTGGGAGGAATGATCCTTTTTGATTCGGCTTTTGTGGTTGCTTCCATGCTATGCACTATATTGCTGAACTAATTTTATCACGACTAAATTACAGCAATTCATTCAAGCCATGCGTATCATCAGTTATAATGTAAACGGGATAAGGGCAGCGATCAATAAAGGTTTTGTTGAATGGCTTAAAACCGACCCGGCCGATGTTATCTGTTTACAGGAAACAAAAGCAGTAAAAGAGAATGTGAATCACCAATTGTTCACTGATCTTGGATTTCACGATTACTGGTTCAGCGCGAAGAAGAAAGGATACAGCGGTGTTGCTGTATTTACAAAAATAAAACCCGATCATATTGAGTATGGAAATGGTCATGGCAGCAGTGATGATGAGGGTCGTGTGATCCAGCTGGATTTTAAAGATGTGCGGCTCATCAACGCTTATTTTCCTTCCGGCACATCAGGTGATGAACGACAAAACTTCAAATACCAATGGCTGGATGAGTTTTTTACCTATACAAACGAACTAAGAAAAAAATATCCCAAACTCATTTTATGCGGCGATTATAACATTGCGCATAAAGAAATAGATATTCACGATCCCAAAGGAAATAAAAACTCCTCCGGCTTTTTACCTGCTGAAAGAGATTGGATGACAAAATTCTTTGACAACGGATGGATAGATACTTTTCGCCGGTTTCATCCTGAACCTCATCGTTATAGTTGGTGGAGCCAGCGTTTTCCAACAGTACGTTTACAAAACAAAGGCTGGAGAATAGATTATATAAATGTTACAGAACATTTAACACAGAACTTAAAAAATGCTGAAATCTTCCCTGACGTAAAACATTCAGATCATTGCCCGGTATATTTGGATATCGAATTATGACCGCTGCCGATAAACCATTCATTTAATTTTTTTCTTTTAAAGGTTTAATTGAAGCAGCTATTGTAAACCAAAATATGCTTCTATGGTAGGATTGATCATCCTGATTATCCTTGTACCCCTCGTTTTACTTATTCTATTAATTAGCATTTACAACCGCACCGGAGAGCAGCAACGTTTGCTCGAATCAATACATGACCAGCTAAAAAAACTCAACACTGAAATAGCCAGTCTAAAAACAAGTGTCGGCGCTTCAAAAGTCGTTACCACACCTGCGCCAGTTGTGCAGGAATCATTTGAGAAAATAATCATTCCTGAAACACCTGTTATCAAACAGGAGAAACCTGCTGAACTTCCTAAAGAAGTACCAAACCCATTACCTGTTTGGGAAACGACTTTCGCCCCCGTACAAAAAGATCCTGTTCACGAAGATGAAATAAAGTGGCTCCCGAAAAATACTGACTGGGAAAAGTTTATTGGAGAAAATCTTGCCAATAAGATCGGCATTGCAGTACTCGTATTGGGAATAGCGTTCTTTGTAAAATATGCGATTGACAAGAACTGGATCACAGAAACTGGCCGCGTTATCGTTGGATTGATCAGTGGCGGTATTCTTATTGGCTTTGCACATTATTTCAGGAATACCTATCGTTCATTCAGTTCCGTATTAGTAGGCGGAGGTCTTACTGTTTTTTATTTCAGTATTGCTTTTGCTTTTCATCAATACCAGCTCATAGGCCAAACAACTGCTTTCATTATCATGGTTGTCATTTCAGGGCTCGGTGTTTTGCTTTCCCTGTTTTATGACCGGCAGGAGCTGGCGATACTTGCAACGATCGGTGGCTTTGTCACTCCTTTCCTTGTGAGCACCGGCCAGGAAAATTATATTGCTCTCTTTACCTACCTGTGTATTCTCAACTCAGGTCTCATGGCGCTGGCCTGGTTCAAACGATGGCCGTCGATCAACAGTATTGCGCTATTCTTTACTACCATCATTTATGGGGGCTGGCTGATCAAAAGAACAATTTTTGAAGAGGCTTCATCATTGCCCTACAAGGATGCATTGCTTTTTGCCACATTATTCTATATTCTTTTTGTGGCCATGAATATTATCAACAGTATCCGCCTGAAAAATAAATTCGGTGCATTTGATTTTATCATCGTGCTGGCTACCAACTTCCTTTATTATGTCGCCTGTATGTTCATTCTTTCAGAATGGAACGATGGCTCATACAAAGGAACGTTCACGGCTTTATTGGGTATAACAAACCTTATTCTTACGCTTATATTCTATCCACGTAAGAATATTGACAGGAATTTTGTTTCCTTATTGACTGGTCTTACCCTAAGCTTTATCTCTCTTGCTGTTCCG
>DASVNY010000795.1:0-1515 GCA_036383615.1 Chitinophagaceae bacterium | reverse complement strand
ATCCGATTCGGTAAAGATCAGTGGTTTGATCGGTCGTAACCTCGAGGACCAGTATTCAAGAAAACTGGCCAATGGTTCGTTGAACGAATACCTCAAAGCGAATAAGATCGTTTCGATTGAAGGAGTGGACACAAGAGCATTGGTGGCGCATATCCGTACAAAGGGCGCTATGAACTGTATCATTTCTTCCGAGACCACTGATATAGAAGTGTTGAAAAAGAAACTGGCTGAAACACCTGATATGGATGGACTGGAGCTTGCTTCTAAAGTGAGCACTACTTCAACTTATGAATTAGGCGATAAAAACGCGGCAATCCGTATTGCGGTGATGGATTATGGGGTAAAGAAAAATATCCTGAGCTGTATGGTGGAAAGAGGCGCTCATGTAAAAGTATTTCCAGCCAAAACGCCGCTGGAAGAAGTAAACAAGTTTCAGCCGCATGGTTATTTTATCTCTAATGGTCCCGGCGATCCGGCGCCAATGGATTATGCGGTAGCAACACTCAAGCAGATTCTGAAAGAGAATAAACCTGTGTTTGGTATTTGCCTGGGCCATCAATTGCTGGCGCTGGCCAATGATATTCCTACTTTCAAAATGCATCATGGTCACAGGGGTTTAAATCACCCGGTGAAAAACCTGGTAAGTGGCAGGTCAGAGATCACCACGCAAAATCATGGGTTTGGTGTTGATCCCGAAGCAGTGAAAAAGGCCAGTCATATTGAAGTGACGCATGTGAACCTGAACGACCATAGCATTGAAGGTATCAGGGTAAAAGGAAAGCCTGCTTTTTCAGTGCAGTATCACCCTGAAGCCACACCAGGTCCGCATGACAGCCGCTACCTGTTTGATGAGTTTATAGAATTGATAAAGGCGGAAAAGAATTGATGTGCGAATTAACCAATTTGAAAATGTGCGGATTTGATAAGACTTACGTAAATAGAAGCTAACATTGTCACATCATCAAATTGTCTAATTGTCAAATTAATCTCGTGTTTCCGGAATTACATACCGAAAGATTTTATCTAAAGAAAATTCTTGCAGCCGACCAGGCTTTTATCTTCAAAGGTCTGAGCGATCCCGAGGTGATACCATTTTATGGTGTTCGTTACGATAGTTTCGAAGCCACTAAAGCCCAGATGGAATTTTATAACAGCATTTGGGAAGAAAGAACCGGTTGCTGGTGGAAGATCGTTGACAAAACCTCTAATGAGCCTGTAGGAGCCTGCGGCATGAATAATTATATGCCCGAACATGAAAAGGCTGAGGTGGGTTATTGGTTGCTTCCGTCACATTGGAAAAAAGGCATCATGCCCGAAGTGATACCGGTAATGATCGGTCATTTATTCAAGAACTGGAAACTGCATAGACTTGAAGCCGTTATCGAACCCGGAAATGATTCCAGTTGCCGCTTATCTGAAAAGCTTGGATTTACGTATGAGGGAACCCTGAGAGAAGCCGAGATGAAATACGGTAAGCGTATCAGTCTTATGGTATATAGTTTATTGGCTACGGAA
>DASVNY010000794.1:0-3146 GCA_036383615.1 Chitinophagaceae bacterium | reverse complement strand
AGTGCGCCGGGAGAGGGCACAACGGTCCGCCTTCGCTTTCTCACCTGATTCGGGGATTGTGAGGGCAGGTTTTAATCAGCATATTTGTATGAATCATGTCGCTGCGCATAACCATATTTGACGATAATAAGAATATCAGGGACAGTATTACGATGCTGTTGCAAACCGAACCTGAGTTTGAAGTGGCGGGTTCTTACTGTCATGTGCTCGATTGCGTGGATGATGTGAGAGAAAGCAAACCCGATATTGTGTTGATGGATATTGAAATGCCGGGCATGAGTGGTATTGAAGCGGTGACAAAGATCAAAAAAGAATTTCCCCAGGTGCAGATATTGATGCAGACCGTGTTTGAAGATGATGATCGTGTGTTTGATTCTATTTGCGCGGGTGCATCGGGTTACCTGCTTAAAAATTTTCTGAATACAAAACTGGTTGATTCGATCCGTGAGTTGCAGTATGGCGGTTCGCCCATGAGCCCTTCGATAGCAAGAAAAGTGTTGAATAAGATGCAGTCTGTTTCTTCTGCGATCAAGCCAGAAGAAACCCCGGATTATCATTTGACAGCAAGAGAGAAAGAAGTGCTGTCATGTTTGGTAAATGGATTAAGTTATAAAATGATCGCGGCCGATCTGAATATCAGTTATGAAACCGTTCGCAGCCATGTTAAAAAGATCTACGAGAAATTGCATGTGGCTTCGCTTACGGAAGTGGTGGCGAAAGCCATCAACCAGCGTATAGTTTGATCAGCGGTTATATTCCTCCTGAATTCTACCTTATCTTTCTTTATATTCTAATCAATGAACATTAGCATAAAAAAAATAATCATTATCCTCTTGCCATTGTATTGCTTTTCAATAAAAGCAATGGCTTCAGATACGCTTCGCTTTGCCACCTACACTTATTCCACGAATAACAGGCTGGCGAATCTTCAACCCCTTGCCGAGCATTTGAGTAAAAAAATCGGCCGGCCGGTTGTAGCGGTAAGCTACCCCACCGTGCCACGCCTGATTGAAGCCATTCTTCATGATAGTGTTGACCTGGCTATGATGAACACATCAGGCTATTTGGTATTGCAACGAAAAGATCCGGCTAAAGTGTCAACATTGGTGAACCTTGAAATGAATGCGGGCGGTGTGACTAATTATGCCACTTGTTTGATAGCTGCCAAAGAAGCGGGTATTACATCATTGGATCAATTGGTAGCCGATAAAAGAAAATTAAAATTGGCATTAGTAGGTAGTTCTTCCACTTCGGGCAACCTGGTGCCGAGGTTGATGCTCAATGCGAGAAATATTTCATCTGCGGAACAATCCTTTGATCTGTATTATGCGGGCACACACAGGCAGGTGGTGAAAGATGTAATAGCTGGCAAAGCCACTATCGGCGGCTGTGGTTGTGCCGAGATCGACAGCGCCAAGGCCAATAATAGTTTTGATGAAAAAGCAGTGGTGATCGCTTCCTATAATGATATACCGCTTGGCCCGATTGTATATAACAGTAAGCTGAAACAAAATGTAGTGGCTGCCATCAAAACTGAATTGCTGCAATTATCCCTAACCAATACAGCGCTCTTTAAAAATTTCTGCGCCGGCTGGACAGAGTTTAAAGAAGCCACCCGCTTCAAACCGGTAACTGATAAAGACTATGATGCTTTCAGGAAGATGTTTGGGAATAATGGGGAGTTGTGGAAGCTGATCGAGTAAAAAATACCTGGCCGATACGGCTGCCCGTGTTTCATCTTTTCCGGATTATTGCTAATTTAGTTGAAACCAGCAGCTATGAGAATCCTGTTTTTTGTAACACTTCTTTCATTTTCTGCGCTCTTAATACAGGCCCAAACTGTTTATAAAACCCCTTCGGGCGAAAAGTATCATCTTGGTAATTGCAGAATGGTTAAAAATGTTTCGGATGAAATTTCTGTTGATAAAGCGAGAGAATTAGGATTGCAGCCCTGCAAAATTTGTAAGCCTGCTAATATCTATTCTTCCGGTTCCCCCCTTAATAAACCACAGGGTCAAAATGATACTGTTCAATGTAAAGGAAAGACGAAAGCTGGCACCAGGTGTAAGCATATGACAAGAATCGCAAATGGATTTTGTTTTCAGCATCAACCGGGATGACCAGGATGGAACAGGCTGTTGAAGATGGATCAGTTTGTTGCAAGCGTCAACCCCCTGCGTAAAAATCATTTTACCGGATACAGCTGTCTTATCCGCAATTCTTCCTGCAAATATTTCAGATCAAATTCTTTCGCGCTTTTTATAGCCGCGTTTTTTTCTGTTGACCCAAGTTCTACTCCATATAAAAGAAAACAGGATACAGCAATGGCTGATAGTATGGTTGCCAGCCGGCTTTCTTCATCTTTAAAAGAGTCTTTGGCAAAGAGGTAGGTGATAAATCCACCGTAGAAAGTCAGCAGCGCGGGGATGGTAACATGAACAACCGGTGACTGACTCAAGCCAACTAATAGTCCGATCGATAAACCCAAAAAGGAAAAACAAAATATCAGCAATAAACTACTACTCTTAATAAAATAGAAGCTGAACTTGCTGCCGGGTTTTGGTTTTGCGATGATATGCCTGATCAACCTAACGAGGTTTGTTAAAACCATTACTGCTGTCAGGAGCAGGACTACGTTGACCGAAGTGCTTAGAAAGTATTGTAGCGATTTGGAAGCGGTGGCAGTCATGAGCGATGTTTATTGTATGGCCATTGTATCTATACCGGGCAGTATAACAGTATCTACTATTCTTCTCCGGGTATCCGGCTCATTAAGCGTGTCAACACGGATCGGATGAGGTTCCCCTGGGTCTGCCACGTTAGTTCTTTCCCGGGGTTTATCATTTTTTGAATCAAAAATGCAGCTTACAGCCAGCAGGCTCAATAAGGCAAGAAACAGGATGGAGTATTTCATTTTAACAGGATTTAGGTCAATAAATGTATAGAAGGAAAGAGCCGTCCACCAATACCGTTTTTTTGGTATATGAATGATTGGGCCGGGTGTTTATATGAATACTGCCTGGTATTGCACTAATAAGTTCGGTGGAATATATTTGACCAAACATATCTTTTATATGAAAAAAATTGCGATCCTGTCCCTTATTGTTTTGATCGTTACTAATTGCTTTGCGCAAAATTTTACGAAG
>DASVNY010000793.1:0-6363 GCA_036383615.1 Chitinophagaceae bacterium | reverse complement strand
GATCTCCTGGCAGATAAGCTTCCCGGCATTCATGAAGAAGTAGATGATGCATTGGAAAAATCTTCAGCTTTGCTGGAAGAATTCACGGAATACCGCAATAATTATGAAAGGGATAATCAATCATCGCTTGTAGTTGAATCCTGATCAAATTGCCAAATCCAACTACAAAATAAAGGCAACAGATAGCAAGGACTTATCCACAAGGATAATCAAAATCAATAAGTTTTCTCCAATCGGCAGGATCATATTAAAAATACCCCTGATTTTTTCCCTATTCTCTGCGCCTGCCATTATATTTGACCCCACTAAAAAACCTGATTATGAGAAAACTCTTTTTGAGCCTATGTATCCTTATTGCCCTGGGCAGCCATGCCCAGAAGTTTGACCGGGAGTGGTTCGGTTATCAAAATACCCATTTGCCTTCCAAACTTATTTATGACCAGCTGAAAACTTATGGTGTGAATGTGATGGTCAACAACAGCAACATGTACACCATGGATCCCACTTTTGCCAATAACCTGGCCATTGCATTTACCTCTTACGACAAAGTGGATTACAGCAATGCAGACATGAAAGCCACAGTTGTTTATGGCCCCTGTTCTTTCATCGAAGAAAAAACTTCTTCCAGCGTAAGAGAAGAAGAAGTGAACAAGGTAAAAGTGAAAGTAACCTATTACAAAAGGATATTGACCTTCCGTTTCCCGATCAGTTATAAGCTGGTGAATGGGAAGAACAATGTTCCGCTTTATACCAATGAATTTTCTTCAACGAATATCAGAACAATCGAGACGGCTGAATTCAAATCGGAATCAGAAGCCTCCAATTACCTGAACAGTAACCGCAACAGTTTTGTAAACGGACATGTAAATGAACTTTGCACACAGTTCATGAAGAACAGCAATGCAGTTATAAGAGAAATGTTTGATTTTTTCACTAACCAGGCAAACCTCGAAATATACCAGGTGAAAAAATGGGACAAAGATGATGAGTATAATGGCCACGTGAAGAATGTTACAAATATCATCAAATCACAAACAGCCGATGAGCAGCCGGAAGTGGTAAAAGCAAAACTGGAAAAAGACATTGCTTACTTCCAGTCTTTTGACGGCGTTTTCAAAGCCGATGATAAGAAAGAAGACATCCTTTATTTTATCAACAACTTTAACCTCGCCACTATTTTCTTTTGTCTGGATGATTTTGAAAAAGCAAAATCATATATTCAAAAGCTTGAGATCTCTGATAAGCAGGAAGGATCAACAAAGAATTTGAACAATTATATTAAATCAGCGGAAACCAGGACAGCCAAGCATTTTGTAACTAATACCCATCTTACCTATAATCCTGTAAAAGATTATCGTTTGGCGGGTAAACAGTTTCAAAGTGATGCTGCCAGCGCTACAGAAAATATTGCTTCTTCTATGAACTCTGGGAAAGTAGAAGCAACCGACAAAGTGGTCATGACTGATAATAAAGAAATTGTTGGCAAGATCATTTTTGTAAAGGAAAGAGGGGAGTTGCAAATGATCCCTAAAGACAGTCCTGACAAGCCTGTTGTTCTTACGCCGATCAATTGCCAGAAATTCAATATTGATTCAGTGAATTATGTAGTGGTAAAGAATAAAGGTAATGGTTCACCGGTGAAACAATTCTACCTTGTTCATTATAGTTCCGACAAGATCAAGTTGATCCAATATGTAAACAATTCTTTTGTGCCGGATGGTGCCTATGTTGGTTTTATTCGTCCTGCTGAAGAATTCGTAACCTTTGGTACCGGTCTTGGTGTAAAGAAAAAATTAGCCAGCTATTTTGAAGATTGTAAGGATGTAAGTGAAAAAGCTAAAGATGGCGATTTTGGCGGCGCTTTTTCAAAGGACCTCTTGGGTAATTTCAAAAGACTTTGTGCAGAATATGATGCCTGTAAATGATTAGAGAGACCTTATTAATTATACCTATAAGGTTTTAGAAACCTTATAGGTATAATTAATAAGCAAAAGACCACTCGATGAGTGGTCTTTTGCTTATTGCCTAATTCCGATCTATTATATACACCTATAAGGTCTTGGAAATTAACCTATCAGCTTTGGATCATGCACCTATAAGGTTTTAGAAACCTTATAGGTGCATTATTATTATATCCAGCCTATTATTGCTTCGTCAGTTTGATCACCTGTTTGCGATTGCCCTGCGTCACTTCCACGATATACAAACCTCTTGCAAACTCATGGCCGAAACTATAGCTCCCTTGCTGGCCGCGTTTAGCATACACTTTTCTTCCCTGCGCATCCATCACTCTTATTTCTACCGCATCATTCTTATCGCTGCTTACCCGCAGTGTGAAATAGTTGCTTGATGGATTAGGGAAGGTTGCTACCTGCATACCTGTTACGATCTCTTCTTCGATCACTTGTGTACTCTTCCTGGTTAGCAATGGCTGGCAAGGTTCTTCACCACATTTGCCCAACTTATCTTCCGGGTGACTTAATAAATGCTCAGGCACCGCATTCACACTTACTGATAATGTTTTTGCATTAGCAGGATTATCAGGAGGAGCATGACAGATATAAACTTTGTTGTTACTTCCTGTTACACGGATATCCGTTACACAGATCGTAATGCTGCAAGTGCTGGCAACACCGCATTTGCTTGTAACCGTAACAGTGAATGTATAGCTGCCTGCTTCTGATGCAGTGAATACTGGATTTGCAGTATTGGTATTGCTCAACGTGGCATCACCTGTCCATGCATAAGTATAAGGCGCACCTGCCGCGGTCTGATCAGCTACTTTCAATGTTACTGATTGTGGTCCGTAACCGAGATAAATATTAGTGGGAACACCACCGGTATAAGTGTTGTTGGCAGGAACAGCAGTGATCGAACAAATTGGCGCATTTACTTCAAACACAGTAACTGTTTTGCTCACCTCCGCTGAAGTAATAACCAATGGTCTGCCTGTTGGGCTATTGGCTGCAGAAACAAAAGCAATGCCTTCCACGCCCATGTCTTCAGGAGTATTGATATATTGTATAAACACCGGTTTCAGCGGGTTGCTCACATCATAAACAAAAATATCACCTGTACGTTCTGAACCTACAAATGCATACGCTCTTCCACCAACAATGCCGACAATTACAGCTTCGATCTCCGGTCCTTTATTATCGCTGCGAGTGTCGAATGATGCGGCAGTTCCATCTGAGTTGAATGAAGCGGCAGAAAGTGCAGCAGTTAATTGCTCCAATTCATCACCACTATCATATACCTGTTGTCCGGCTGAATTCCAGATGCTGAATGAACGTG
This sequence comes from Chitinophagaceae bacterium, assembly GCA_036383615.1. Taxonomy (GTDB): domain Bacteria; phylum Bacteroidota; class Bacteroidia; order Chitinophagales; family Chitinophagaceae; genus CADEDV01. Next base: position 3,069 of record DASVNY010000793.1, on the reverse strand, counting down.
CGCCTAAAGCATGTATTTGTTCAAACTCTGCATCAGCATCGGTGCTGCCATTTGCCCTTGTTAACTGTAAGCGCCCGAGGTTGGCATTGTTCTTTAATACCGATGCATTCGGGAACACAGCAGGATCCAATACATAACCAGCAGCGCCGACGCGGATCTCTTCCGTGTAACCCGGCCAGTCAGCTCTTGAATCACCTTCATTAGCGGTGATATAATAAGTTTGTCCAGTCACCGTATAAGTGGCGATCGCATCCGGGAGATACATACCAAATACCGGCCAATGTTTGATATTGATCTTTGAATCCTGGTCACTTGCATCCAGGCCATTATTACGAACACTGATCAAACCCAATAATGGTTTCTCAGCCGTTGAACTTGGATAACCATTAAACACGCCTGCGCCATAAGTTAACCCTGCAACACCAAAATCATTATCATTTATTACACCGATCGTATTGCAATCAACAATGGTTAAACCCTCCACTTTTTCAGTCATGTTATAATTCGAAGCCAAATCAATGTGCAAATATTTTGTGATTGGCAGCACCGGAGTTGCCAATGCAGCCAGTTCTGCCAGCGTCATCTCTTCAATTGTTTTTCCATTGGGAAACACATTTGGTAATGTATTTACATTCGTAGCACCAGCCAGGCTGAAGCGATATATTTTCTTCTGAATAGTTGATTGAGGATCGCTGTCGATCGCATCATCATCTCTTTCCAAAACTAAAAAATCACCATTGCCCATTGAAACAGCATCACCGATCTTATCAGCACGGGTATCTGCGGCACCACCAGTTGGCGCATTATTGTCCATAACATAGATGTATTGAGCCGTTGTTGTTTCAGTAGCAGGATTGAATTCTACAACACGGGTATATTTACCGGTATTCAAAGCCCCGTTTGCTGTTGTTGTCGGGTTACGTATAGGGCTTTGAACAAACAGGTATAATTTTCCATCCTGGAAAGCGATGCCTTCAAAACCACGATTCTGCCTGCGTTGTGCAATTACCGATGGCAATGCTTCAACACCATAAGTGCCGGCCGGCATGGATGCGGCAGCAGCCGTTCCTGTTGGAACAAATCTTTTGATCAACACGCCTGCTGGATCAAAGTGGTAAAGCGCAGGGCGGTATTCATCAATCATCCAGAAACTTCCATCATCAGCTTTTATAATACCTTCCAGGTCTGCACCAAGAGGATCAACACCGGTAAGATTGCCAGAAAGATCTACGCCGATCTCATCATGGTTGGGAGTGTTTTCTGTGCCGCCGGGAAGATTGATATTCGGTAAACCAGTCAACAACTGTCCATTTGATCTTTTTAACTGGATACGTTGAGTAAGCGTAACCTGGCCCGTCGTACGATTTACTTCAAAGCGAACGATCTCAGGTGTAAAATTTGGTAAAGCAAAAGGACGAATCTGTCCTGATGGTTCTCCATTTGGCCCACGGTCAGTGTGTGTGATGAATTTCATATTGCCATTGGCAGCATAACCTTCAAATGCCAAACCAGAAAAACCTCCCAGTTTCATATCCTGCCCACCAGCAGTGATGCCGATAGATGGCATATTGTTGAACTCAAAAGTTTGCAAACCCAATACCGTTGGCTTACTATGATCTTTTAACCCCAGCGGAATTATTTGAGTAACCGTTGCAGAAGCAATATCAACAACTGCAAAAGCATTATTTTCCTGCAATGTCACCCATGCTTTTGTTCCATCAGGTGAGATAGCGATATATTCTGGTTCGAAATCCTGTGCCGCATTGGCATTAGGTCCGAAAATGCGGACGCCCTGCGCTCTTAATGCATTTTCCTGCCCGATATATGACTGGAAAGTGGCATGCTGCACTGTAGCATTGGCAACACCATTTGAAAGATCGATAATGCTGATTGAACCTTGCGGATCAACAGAAGTAGCGCGACCATAGCTGCTGGGCTCACCTTCATTTGCAGATAATAGTTTTTTCCCATCCTGCGTAAACACAACCATATCCGGCAGGGAACCCACCGTAACAACTTTCAATACAGCTCCGGTAGCAGCATTATAAAAACTAACGCGGCCGTCATTGTGTACAACACCGGCAGGATTTCCCTCCAGCGTGGTAACTGTATAAGAAGCAGCCAAAATTCCTCCAGATACGGCTACGCTGTTTGGAAGTGCATTTTCCCCTGCATTTAGTAAAAAGCCGAGAGGTAATGACCCTCCTAATGTCAATACACCTGCATTGCTCATGGTATGCCATTCGATCACCGGGCCTGCAACGGTGAAAACTCTTTTGCTTGCAGGATCGAATGCAGATATCTCTGCTCCGTTGGTACTGGCAAGTGTTCCAATTTTTCTGAGAAGATCACATTGAACCCCGGGGGGACATTGTGCATTCACAATGATGGAAACGATCAGGAAAACCGCCGTAATAAAAATGCGGAAACCAAAGAGGTTTTTTACACTCAATGGTGGGTAATTTTTTTTCATTAACAGTAGTATTTATTGATAAAAAATGTGGGTAATAAAAGTAAAGGAGAATGAAATCGCTAACGGGCTGCTACAATTACTTGATAGAAAGTTAACGGTAAGGAAATATTGGGAATAGTAGATGTACGTCTGATACATTTATTTTTTTATGCGAATGGCCTCAATGGCGATTTCAATTTCACCCTACTCAAACAACAGCTCACCGAAAACATAGCTCAACCGTTGCTATGGGTCCTATCTTCGTTATGTAATTATTAAATCATGAAAGTAATTGTAACCGGTGCAACAGGAATGGTGGGAGAAGCTGTGTTGATGGAATGTTTGAATAACGAAACTGTATCAGCAGTGCTGATCATCAATCGTCGTACGGCCGGCATCACTCACCCTAAACTCAAAGAATTACTCGTTCCTGATTTTACAAAGCTTGATGAATTCAACGAGGCGATAAAAGGATATGATGCCTGTTTCTTTTGTGCCGGCATCAGTTCAATTGGAATGAGTGAAGAGAAATATACTTACATCACCTATGATACCACGATAGCATTCGCCAAAACGCTGCAACAGGTCAATAGCAATATGGTCTTTTGCTATGTTAC
>DASVNY010000792.1:0-2586 GCA_036383615.1 Chitinophagaceae bacterium | reverse complement strand
GATTCCAGCGCTGGTATTCTTTGTTACCAATATTATTGAACTGAGCCCAGAGATTAACGTTCTTGGTGATCTTAAACTCAAGACCCGCATTCAGATCAATGGCGCCATCGAGTTTAGCTTTACCGCCATCTGCTTGCTTATACAGCGTTCTTGTCCATCCGAAAATATCTGCTTTCAACCAGAGGTCCTTTATCACCTGCACACGCATGGCAGCATTCACTTCAAGCGGGATCATTCCCCATGGTTTGTCTTCCTGCTTTAAACCAGTGTATTTATTAAATGACCAGCCCGCTAATACAGAAAATTTTTCCTGTACGGCATAACCCAACTGACCACCGAGATGCAATACATTCATCCGTGGTTCATATAACACCACAAATGATTTTCCACCCAAACCTGCTGTTGTATCATTTACAAACAAAGGCTGATTGTTCAGTTTATTAAACCCAACCTTTGCACTATATGTAAAATGATCGCCTACCGAACCTTTGAACCCGGCAAATCTCTCTTCGATCCATGTGTTTTTCAACGTTGATGGCAACCACAACCAGGGATTTTGAGAAGCGAGATACTGGTATGTTGTTTTGCGGATATATCCAGTCCATCCTGCCTGGAAGAAGAAACGCTGATCATCTGTTCCCACTTCCGCGAGAATATTCGGGAACATTTTAAAGGTCTTATTATCCCATGATGGCCTGATACCAGCCTGCAAATACACTTTTGATGTTTTGTACAATACAGATGGCGATATATAATAGACAGTGTTGTTTACTGCCGATTTATTCTTGGGAGATAAACGGGTCAGGTCAAAGGTTAATCCAAGGTTGACAGCAAAATCATTGCCCACTGTTTTTTCCAGCGGAAGATTGACCACCGTATTACTTTCATTATTCTTTAAGTTATCGCTAAACACATCAATCTTCACTTCAGGAGCATAGCTCAAACCAAAAGCTGTTTTATTAATGTTGCGCATACTGACCCTTCCTGCAATAGTCTGGAAATTTTGCTTCAAAGAATCAGTAGTAAAAATAAGGGTTGAAGGTTCATAACCGTATTTATAGGTCTTATCCTGCTTCATTCCAATACTTGCATTCCATTCATTATTACCTGCTGATTTATAAAAACCACTCAACTTGAATTGTGTATTGGTAAAATCCTGGTAATCTCTTTTTCCTTTTGAAGAAACATGTTTGGCAAAAATATTCAAGCCTGCATTACTGCCATCGCCAAATGAAAAACCTGCCTGCACATAAGGTGTTTTCAAGCTACCAAACCCTGCCTTGATATAACTGCTATTATCCCATTTGCCACTGGAGTCAACCTGCAAAGCAAGCGGCTTTAGTGAACCAGGCTGAAAACCAAGCGCCAGGTTTTGATTGGGAATATCATATTTCAATGATGGCTTGGTCGTGTCGCTTGACGGCGGCGTTGCATTAAAATTGATCTTTGCTGATTCTTTTAATACCGGTCTGAATGCAGAAGTAATATCTACCGATTTCTTTGTAGTATCCTTTTGTGCCGCGCAGATACCGAATGACAAAACTCCTGCTGCAAGAAAACTAATTTTATATAGTGGCTTTTTCATGTCTTTCTTTAGGGTTAGTTACCAACTTTGCTTGATTTGCTTTCCTCATAGATCACGCGGTTCAGCTTTGTTTGCGCCTCGCCTTTTAATTCGCTGTTCAAGCTATTATCAACGATACTCTGGAATGTTGCTTTTGCATTGAAATAATCTTTCTGCTTGAAATAAACATCTCCCAGCAATATGTAAGCTTTTGTTACCCAGAAATCATAGGAGCCCGATTTATTGATCGTTTCAAAAGCTGCTTTCTCCGCATCCGGCATTCTTCCCAATGCAAACCAACTGTTAGCGATCTCATATCTTGCTTCTGCAGCCAGGGCGGCTTTATTTAATTGCACCACTGTTTTGAAATTGGCAATAGCAAGATCATGTTGTCCGCCCACCTGGTAAGATTTAGCAATAGCCATATTGGCTAATGTTTTATCATCAGCGCTGCTTCCTTTCGCCGCAGTAAGTTCTTTTGCATTCTCCACTGCTTCGGCCCAGCGTTGCAATTGATACTGGCTTCTCAACAGGCCACGCATAGCTTCCAGTTTATTTTCCTGGCTGGAAGTGATCTGTTTCAACTGAACATAATAGGTTTCTGCTTTGGTATAATTTTTCAGTTCAAAGAAATATATCCTTGCCGCGGTAAGAATAGATCTTTCAGCAAACTCATTAGGAGCATCGGCCGCAACGGCTTCATATCCTCTTAAAGCATTGTTCCAGTCTTTCTTGCTGTTATATATTTCCGCGGTATAGAAATCAGCTTCCAACGTGTAAACCCCATCAGGAAAACGTTTCAGGTAATTATTCATGGCAGTCAATGCTGCATTTACATTACCATTGCGATATTGTGCTTCAGCAGCAGCGTATGTCAGTGAATCCTCCGCATCAACACTGATAGGTTTGCCTGCCTGGCGCATAAAATCTGCATACTCTGCAGGTTTGCCATCTTCCACATAGATCGTCTTTACGTTATCCAGTGCCAGGTCGGCTTCATCTGAATTAGGATATTGACTAAC
>DASVNY010000791.1:0-2722 GCA_036383615.1 Chitinophagaceae bacterium | reverse complement strand
AAAATCAACTGCTTTATTTGTTACATAAAAATCAAACGGAAAACAATTTTCAATCACATTGACTAAATCTATGGAATTTTTAAAATGAAAAGCAATGTTGCCATTTGAAGGCTCAAAGAAAAAAAGTTTCTCTTCAGTAGGTAAAAATTCGCTTATTGTTTTCCAGCCATTTGGATCGTGAACACTTCGCCTATTAGGCAAATAACTCCAAAGTGGATATTTATAGATTTGATTAGTAGAGAATTTTTGAACTACCTTTTCAATATACACATCAGCCTTCTCTTGGAGTGTTTCTACACCAAGTTCAGCTATTGATTTTTGTATTTCGTCAACTAATATTTTCATGCTATAGATCCCAATGCATGTTTCCATGTATCAAAAAAATCTACCCCTTATCGCTTACCACATTTAATCAAACGGTGCATTCGCTTCTTTTCACATTTGAAAATTCATCACAATTTTTTATTCATAGAACTCCGGAAAAACATAGGATTTGAGACCTTCCAGATCTTTTTTCCTGATCTTATATTTTTTATAATGCCCGCATTTGTATTTTTTTCTGAAAGGAATAAATACAATATACTTTTTATCCGAGAGAGTTCCTTTGGTTTTGATTTTTCCGCTTCCATGCGCAAGTATATCGATAGGTAAATTATTGACCGTGATAGTATCCGACTGGTGAAAAAGCGTTAGTGTATTAAAAAATGTGTGTTGATAATTATCTATAAGAAGGGTGGTTTTCACGGGCCGGGCATACACCAATGAATCGATATAAGGAATGAGTACTTTTCTTGCATTATAAGAATAAGCCAGTATCGAAATGTCTTTTTGCGTTTTCAATTTCACTAAATGGGTGCATCTGTTGTCAAAGCCACAGTCTATGGCACCGGGACAATAGATAGTTGCAACATAATAAGCAAGCTCAGCCAGTTTCGCTTTCTTAAATCTCAAACTTCCGCGTCCTCCTTTGGAGTTTCTTTTCTGCGAATAGGCTCGTTTTATGTCGAGGTCCGCGGCTTGCTGTTGAGGAACAAATAGTTTTGCCGATTTAGCAAAACAACTGTCATAACATGAAACAACTGAAAACTCATAGCGTGGTTCGTAGCTTATGTATTTCCTGTAGTTTTTAAAGCCGATATGTTTTTTTAACCAGTTTTCTTTTATGCGAAACTTGTAGGTAAGTCTTTTTTGAATTTGTAAACATTCCTTGTTTTTCTCCCAGTCACATTTGGAAAGTTCGACCCGGTACCCATCACGTAGTTCTACCAGTGTATCCTCATTGCAACCCCCCGGTTGAGGTTTTTCTGTTACTTCTAATAGGTCAGCAGCAACTTCAGCCGGTTCTTCTTCATATAGGATAAATATCTCCACTCGCCGGTTCTTCGCTTTTGAAAAAGCTGTCAAATTTTCAACAAGGGGTTGTTCTTCGCCTAAAGCCCTTGTGATGATAAGTTCATCGGAGATGCCATTTTGTGTAAAAAAGGTCTTTACAGCGAGACTTCTTTTTAAAGATAATACGGTGTTGTAACTACTATCAGCGTCACTGTCTGCATGACCATTAATATAGATCTTATAGTTAGTTTTCCTTTTTAAGGTATCCACCAGGAGCGATAAAAGGGATTTGTTTTGAGTGGAGAGAGCAAACTTATTTTTTTCAAAGCTAATTGTATAAGCTTCACTCTTTTCCTGTGAATAAGAAGCAAAAGCAAACAACAAACTTAAGAGAAAGAAAAATGCCTGGGCTATTTTGGCCAGGCGTTGGTAAATACTGTTCGTGGTATGAAAATTTTGATCAAGCATAAATCCTTTCAATCGCATCCCTATACTTCTCCGTGATCACTTTCCGCTTCATCGACATTTTAGGAGTGAGTTCACCGCTGTCAATGCTCCATTCAGTGGGCAGCAGTTCAAATTTTTTGATCTGCTCCACATGACTGAAGTATTTATTAAAACTCTCTACGAGATCTTTATATAGTTCGATCACTTTGGGCTGACGGATCAGGTCCTCATGACTGCAATCGGCAATTCCATTTTGTCTTGCCCAGTCTTTTAGTGTGGGGAAAGCCGGGATGATCAGCGCACCTACAAATTTTCTTTCAGGTCCCACGATCATGGCCTGTTCAATAAAAGGAGATTCTTTTAATTTATTCTCTACCAGCAATGGCGCTACATATTTACCACCACTTGTTTTAAACAATTCTTTTTTACGATCAGTGATCTTTAAGAAATGGTTGTCAACCATCGTTCCGATATCGCCGGTATGGAACCAGTCATCGGTAATTACTTCGGCAGTGAGATCGGGTCGTTTGTAATAACCCATCATGATATTGGGTCCTTTGCAAAGGATCTCTCCGTCTTCAGCTATTTTCACCTGCACATCATCTATCAATGGCCCCACCGTACCAAACATTCTTCCATCTTCATTAAAACGGTTCACACTGATCACCGGTGATGTTTCTGTCAGTCCATAACCTTCCATAATGGGAACTCTTGCGGCCGTGAAAATTCTTATCAGCCGCACCTGGCAGGCGGCGCCGCCGGATACAATACATCTTATATTATTACCCAGCGCTTCTCTCCACTTACTAAAGATGAGTTTATTCGCCAGGCCCAGCTGCATACTATACCACATGCCCTGGTTCTTGTTGATCTCAAATTTTTCGGCGAGACCATGTGCCCAGAAGAACAATTTCCTTTTTACACCCGTCAACTCACTACCCTT
>DASVNY010000790.1:0-2866 GCA_036383615.1 Chitinophagaceae bacterium | reverse complement strand
ATGGTAATCCGGCACAAACCCGTCCGGTCTTTCGTCGCTGGGTTGGAAACCGGCTTTGAGATAGGCTTTCACGGCCCAGATATTTCTTTTGGAAGGGGCGAGCAGGAATTTCTGGCAACCCATGTGATCATGCAGGTATTCGCAAAGTGTCAATAGGGCATCGGTACCATAACCTTTGCTGGTATTCCTTTTTTCACTGAGCCAGATATCGAGTTCGGTCGGGTTCTCATCGAGCTGGATATCGCTATAGTTGACATGACCCACGGCTTCGTCATTGTATTCGATGATAAAGCTGCGGCCGCGATAGGGCGCTGATCCGTCAAAAAAATATTCTTTGTAATCATCCTGGAATTCTTCCCAGCTTGGAACAGGGTGGTCATGAAAAGTGGGAGGGCCCAGCATCAGCGAGGTAAGGTCCGACTTGGCCAGCCATTGATAAACAGGCAGGCGGTCGTTTAATGTAGCCGGTCGCAGGATGATAGCTTCACCCTGGATTGTGTGTGTGGCGGTCATGCTCTATAGACAGGAAAAGAAGGAAAAATGTTGCGTGGGGAGATTTGCAAATTGCTGATGTGCGAATGGGCTGATTTTGCAAGACTTAAAGATTGAAGGGGTCCAGCCGCCTATTTGTCTTCTGAAAGTTGACATATTTATTGGTATCGTTAACGAATAAAGTTAGTGTAGTTGATGGCATATTCAGTACGCCGTTATTCAAGGCTGACCTCTTTCGATATTACTATCCTGTCTTTTTCTTCAATGCCTTTACTTTGACCAACAGGGAAAGGTGTATAAACGGAAATATTCAAAGAAGTATTGTCCTCGGCATAGGCTGTGAAAATTTCGTGATTAGTAATTAGCCGGGGTGGTGAATAGTCAAAAGAAACATAGAACAGGTCATTTTTTTCATTGTCATATTTCATTCTGAAATAATAGACCTTGCTGATGGTTCTCCGGATCGATTCCTTTATTTTGAAATCAGTTACTTTTTCTTTTCCGTCAACGATAATTGTATAAATAGTGGAGGGTTGATAATCTTCAAATTTAGGATAGTCCTCACCTGGCTTCGGATACCAGTAACATCTTTTATCCTCGGTTAGATCCTTGTAATATTTGTCACAGGATTCGATCGGATTTTTATCAAGCTTATATATTGCCAGGGTTTCGAATAATTCTTTGTCGGTTGAATATTCGGCATACAGCGAAGAGTTTATATCAAAAAGAAACCATCGCTCATTCTCCGTTTTGCCATAGATATAGTTTTTCGAAACGCCAAATGAATACACCGGGATATCGCCAACCCTGTTTTTACCCAAATGTAAAAGCCCATCGGAGCCGGTTATCAGCCATAGCCCGGGATATGTACTTGTTGCACGGAAAGGAGGGATGATCGGAACATGTTGTATGTCCCATCCTGCAATGGTGTTGTAAAAATCTTTTTCTCCTCCAGTCTTTTTTTCCGGAAGACCGCAACTTGTCATTGCGAAGAGAAAGAATATTGTTATGGAGTTTCGAGTCATTTTATTGCTTGGCTGTGGGATCGCTGATTGTTGCCGAATAAAGTTAGCGCACTTGATGTTATGTCCATTGCCAGTAGTGTGTGCCGACACATAGCATGGCAGTATCCACTTATTTTTCGGACAGAGTTACGATTCCCTTTGCATATAGATTCTTCTCCAACACCTCCACCACAAAACCCGCCACACTGCTACGACTGATAAGTAATCTTGGTTTGGGTTCTTTGTTGATTGTAACAATAAGTTCTTTCTTCTTTTTGGAATTGGTAAGGCCGGCGGGTCGGATGCAAGTGAACTGTAGAGAAGATTTTTTTATCAAATCTTCCTGCCGTTCATGATCAGCATAAGGATAGCGGATATTACTATGTTCAATAAACCAGCGGAACCAACCGGGAATGTCTTTTCTTGTTTCCGCAACTCCCCAGGCAGAAATAAAAACATAACGATCGATATTATGCTGCGGGGTGAGATCAATGATATGCTGTGCTATGGCGGAAAGCAGGTTTTCAGGACTTCTCAATTTTGCCCAGGGCCAGTCACTTGTTCTTGAAATATTCAATGCATTAACAATGGCATCGCAACCAGTCATCGCTTCAGACAGTATTGTTTTGTTCAACGGATCGCCTTCAAATAATTGTAACTGCGCATGAGAGACGTTTATCTTTTGTTTATCTCTTACCAATGCATGAACGGTGTGCCCATGTTCAAGAGCTGTTTCCAGGATATGTTTGCCGGTACGGCCCGTAGCTCCGAGTAAAAGTAGTTGCATAAAAAAAGTGATGGCTGTTTGTAGTGTATTGCTGCTAAGATACAACTACGGCCATCACTTAACCCTGGCAAAGCAGAATCGGTAGCTTGTTTAAAGCGCCAGCTACTGCTGATTCGCTTTGCCAGAGCTATAAAACCGATTGAATGCGGTAATAAAATACTCTTTTGGCGAAACGATTATTCACCGATAACCCGATCGTGAATACAATCAGTTCTGCCAGTAATAAAGATTTTTTCATGACTCTCAATAATGTTGTGTTAAGTGTAAACTGTTCAGTCCTACTTCGAAATTCCTCTGTTCATCTGTTCGTCTGTTCTTCTGTTCTCACGCTACCATCGCCCCTTCCGTAAGGTCTTCCAGGATTTTGCGGAATCGTTCGTAAGACAATTCTTTTTCTGCAATACCAAACAGGTTGGCAAATATGTAATCGGGTGCATTGGTCTGCACTTCTTTGAGCCAGCGGGTGATCTCCGCATTGCTCAACCCTTTCATCATCCAGGCGGAATAAAAACCCATGTCTTCCTGTGGCACATTGGCTACGATCTGCAGGTTAATGTTAAGGATCTCTTTATCGGTATAATAT
>DASVNY010000789.1:0-8374 GCA_036383615.1 Chitinophagaceae bacterium | reverse complement strand
TTCCGATTTCGGAAATTCTGTCTCACGAATTATAGAGTAACTGCCTATGATGTCAGCTTATATGGCTCATTAAAGCTGCTGGTACAGCATTTGAAAAGTAATCAGGGAAATTAAAACTCAAAAAAAGTAAAACTAAATAACTATGACACTCGTAAAATTCAACAGGAAGCCATTTGAAAGAACATTCAACAGTTTTGTAGATGATCTTTTTACTGATCTTCCCGACCTGGTGAAAAATGAACCTAACTGGAAAGGATTCACCCCGGTAAATATCACGGAAAACGAAAAAAATTACAGCCTTGAAGTAGTAGCTCCTGGTTTTGAGAAAGCAGATTTCAAGATCAATCTTGATCAGAACATCCTGACTATTTCTGCAGAAAAGAAAGAAGAAGTAAAAGAAGACAAAGGCAAACAGATCCGGAGGGAATATTCTTTCAGATCCTTTAAGAGATCTTTCACATTAGATGAAAAGATTGATGCGTCTGCTATTGAAGCAGGTTATGTTAATGGTGTATTAACATTAAACCTTCCGAAGAAAGAGATCGTCAAACCTGCAGCGCAAGAAATAAATATCAAGTAACGTCATATAATTTGTAACGATTTTCTCATAAGCAGTTGGTTTTGGTTTACCACCCCTTGTTTCTACAGGGGGTGTTCTTTTTTTATGGAGTGCAACCCTGTTTCCTTCTTGTATCTATCAAGTACTGTATCTTCCATTCTCCATTTAATCTTACGAGTTGAAATGAATTGACACCACAATGACTGAATTTCCCATCATAATAAAAGTTATAAGGTGTCCAGGCAATAGCCAATGGTCCATCTATCTTAACGGTTTCAAAACTGATCCGCTCATCAGCAGCTCCTTTGGGTATTCCGCTTAATGATTTGGCGAAATCTTCCACCATTTCATTTCTCACTACTATTGCGCCTTCCTTGTTCCTGCCAATGGTCTGCAACACCGCGCTGTCAGCAAAACAGTTTTTTACTATCACTCCATCAGAATTTTTCATTCCAATGAATAGCCTGTTAACTGCTGCCTTCACAGAATCCTCTGTTGTTTGCGCGTTAATAACCTGGATCGAAAAAGTAAATATTGTTAATGCAATCAGAATAAACCTCATGTTGAGAAATTTTAAGAGTTTCCGGCAAATGGATTGTTTGCCTAAAGTAAAATCATAAACCATGAAAATGACAAGAATTTTACAAGCGGTAGTATTGATGATACTTGTTGGCGGGGCTGCAAGTTGTAGCTCTGGTCGTGAGTATCATACGGCACCTCAACAGGCCCGTTACAGTTCTCGTGTTTCATTGATACTTTCACCAAGTCCCGGGTTCACTATGAGCAGAAATCCTGATGGACGATTCTTCCACCGTAGCAAGGAAGGTTTTGTTTATTGGCAGGGTTATGACAATCGATTCTACCTTGACAAAAAGCAGGTGAAAAAAGCAAAGCACAGCAACTACGAGTACCGTGAGTGGAAAAGATTCGGAAGAAAATACAGTAAGAGGGGCCGCTATTAAGTCATTTCTAATTTAAAAGGGAACCAGGATTTGGTTCCCTTTTTTTATTTACTATTTCATATAGCCTAATATCTTCAGCATGCTTTGAGCAGTTTGCTGTTTTGCATACACCCAGTCAACCAACTTCCCGTTCCTGTCATGCCCGACAATAATATGTTTTGGTGAGGGGATCAAACAGTGCTTAATACCTCCATATCCACTTATCTGGTCCTGGTAAGCGCCTGTATGAAAGAACCCAACATATAATGGTTCACCTCCATTCACTTTTGGAAGAAATACTTCATTGATATGTTCCTCCGAATCATAATAATCATGACTATCACAAGTGATGCCTCCTAAAACCACCCGTTGATATTCAGAATCCCATTTGTTTACCGGCAGCATCAGAAATTTTTCACCGATACCCCAGGTATCCGGCAATGTGGTGATAAAAGAAGAATCGATCATGTACCAGGTTTCTCTATCGTTCTGCACTTTTTCACCGATCACACTATAAATATGCGCCATACTCTCTCCTACTGTATAACTGCCAAACTCAGTGTAGATATTCGGCATTGGTACCTTTGCCTTTTTGCAGGCAGATTTTATATTGCCTACGATCTCATTGATCATGAACTGGTAGTCATATTCAAAGCCCAGTGAGTGTTTGATAGGGAAACCACCACCAATATTGATCGAATCCAGTTCCGGGCAGATCTTTTTCAACTGGCAGTAAAGATTGATGATCTTATTTAATTCGCTCCAGTAATAGATATCATCCTTGATCCCCTTGTTGAGAAAAATATGAAGCATCTTTAACTGGAACTTGCTTTCATACCCTTCAATCCTGTCAACATAAAACTCAAGAATATCTTTTGCTCTTATTCCAAGTCTTGAAGTATAGAAAGGAAATGTTGGTTCTTCTTCAGCCGCAACACGGATACCTAACTTGAAAGGTCCCTTTACCGTTTTTGCATATTCCTTTAACTCTTCCTTATTATCAAGAATGGGGATCACGTTATTAAATCCCGAGTTAAGCAAGTTGGCGATCCTTCTCGTATAGCCTTTTTGCTTATAGCCATTGCAGATGATATGGATATCCTTGGTGATCTTCTTTTTCTCGTATAGCTTCTTGATGATCTCAATATCGTAAGCGTAAGAGGTCTCCAGGTGAATATCATGCTTGAGCGCTTCCTCCACTACAAAAGAGAAATGAGAACTCTTGGTACAATAACAGTAATGATACTTGCCCTCGTATTTATGTTTTTTAAACGCTGCCGCGAACATCTGTTTCGCTTTTTTGATCTGCATCCCGATCTTGGGCAGATAGGTCATCTTCATCGGGGTGCCATGCTTTTCGATCAGCGCTTTCAGATCAAGGCCATTAAAATGGAGATAACCGTCATCATTTACATCCAAACCCTCCTGTGGGAAATTGAAGGTTTGTTTAACAAGGTCACGGTACGAGTTGGTCATTATGCCATGGGTGGGTTAGGTTAAAATTATTTTTAACGGGACAAAATTATAATATTGAAAAAAATATGCCCGGTTTTTTTTGCAACAAAAAAACCGCCTGTTGGGGCGGTCTTTACTCAAGGTTTTAAAAACGTTCTTACTTCACAGAAGCAACAAGGTTCTTAAAAGTTTCTGGGTTGTTCATTGCCAGGTCGGCCAGCACTTTGCGATCCAGCTCGATACCTTTCTTCTGCAGTCTGTTGATAAACTCAGAATAGGTCAATCCTTCTGCACGTACAGCGGCATTGATACGGGCGATCCACAATGAACGGTATTCTCTTTTCTTCAGCTTGCGGCCTACATACATGTAGGTCATCCCTTTTTCTACTACGTTCTTGGCAACCGTCAATACGTTTTTACGTTTGCCATAGAACCCTTTGGCTTGCTTTAATATTTTTTTTCTGCGTGCTTTCGAGGCAACAGCATTTTTTGAACGAGGCATATTTTAATTAGTTAAGAGTTTAAAAATTGTGTTGTCAATCAATCAGCGATTATTTCAGGCGCAAAAGTCTTTTCACAAAATCCATATGTGATTTTGCTACTTCTCCATCTTTACGCATGTTACGCTTACGCTTCTTTGATTTTTTCGTCAGGATGTGACGTTTGAAACTCTTTTGGTGAGTGATCTTACCAGTCGCCGTCACTTTAAAGCGTTTTTTGGCGCTGGAGTTTGTTTTTACTTTAGGCATTTTACCCAGTATTAATATTACAGCATTGAGGCATTCCCCACCGGGGGACCTTTGTCGAACCTCTTCAGCTAATTCTACGCTCGCCTTAAGGGAGCTGAACAAGAACTATCGTTTTTCCGAATGTGCTCAGAATTAACGGGCTGCAAAGATAGGGTTGTCATGCCAAGCTGCCAAGAGATGGGTGAAAAAAGATACCGCCTCCAATGATTGAAAAAAAATACTCGCTAAAATCTAATTTTCTGTAATAATCAAACTGTTAGAAATAAAAAGAGGTCGCAGTTAGCGACCTCTTTGAAAACTTATTTTTATTCAAATTACTTACCTGGCTCGAGGGCTTCTTTAATTCTGTCCTGCAGATCAGACAAGTGATTCTTTGAAGCAGCATCAGCATAACCTGCCAGCGCCGTTCTGATCTCGGCCGCCAGTGTTTTCAACTGCGCCTTAACAATGGAGACCCCATCGCTTGTTTTTGAGAAACCAGAACTGATTGTAAAGGTTATTCCCGGGGCCGCATTGATCGTTTGAGGTGGCTCCGACTTAACCATTCCGATCAATCTTTCCACCAACGATTTTTGCAATTGCCTGCGATAAACATCGATCGCTTTACGGGTAGCCAATTCACTAAACACTCCTCTTCTTACATCATTCAATAATTCTGTAGCTGTATAAGCATTAGCCGGGTCCTCCGATTCAAAACGGATCAGGCTGGAGATAGTAGTAACATTCACCAAACCACCCAGGGCTCTTTCCTGCAAGCCACCAATCACACTCAAAGGCGTTTGGTTAGTCAATGCAGTTACATTTTTCTGAACAACCCATGTTGGCGTAGTGAACACATTTGATTGTATCCATGATACAGCTTCTTTTTGAGTCGCTTTCGGAGTGAATTCATAAACCGGTCCACTTTGCTCTACTCTTTTTGGCGTACGCTCTAAGCCACCAACGTTATTGCTAACGTGGCCGATATATCTACCAAACTGGCCCGTTACCTGGCTATACATTTCCGCAAGACCAGTGTAATCTTTATTGGCTTGTTTTGTCCACTCAGGAAGTTTTACAATGATGCGTTGCAGGTTCTTTAATCCATAGCTGCTTGCCTTCATTGCATTATCGCCAAGATCTTCGGTCTGGCTTCTTGGGTCGCCACGATTACCTTCGCCATCACCCCACCAAAGACGTTTGTTACCATCCAGTTTTTCAATGGCCCACTTATTCAGCAATGCCACTTCATCATCGGCATTTTTTGCCTGCGGAAACCAGCGATAACCCCAATCGATCGCCCATTTGTCATAATCACCAATGCGTGGGAACAAACCGGTCTGCTTGATATTATCTTCAGGTTGCGCTACATAGTTGAAACGGGCATAGTCCATAATAGATGGCGTATGACCATTTGCTTCAACCCATGCTTTGTTCCTGAGGTTCTCAACCGGCACAGTTGAAGAAGAACCAAAATTGTGACGAAGACCTAATGTGTGACCAATTTCATGGCTGCTCACAAAACGTATCAACTCTCCCATCAGCTTATCATCAAATTCCATTTTTCTTGCTTCAGGATCAACTGCGGCAGTTTGCACCATATACCAGTTGCGCAATAAGCTCATCACATTATGGTACCAGTTCACATGGCTCTCGATGATCTCACCACTGCGGGGATCATTGATATTCGGACCGCTTGCGTTGGGAATATCAGAAGCTTTATAGACAATGGCGCTGTGGCGGGCATCATCCAAACTAAATGTGCTATCCTGCTCATAGGTAGGTGCTATCTTTCCTACGATCGCGTTTTTAAACCCGGCTTTTTCAAAAGCTGCCTGCCAGTCATTTACTCCGGCGATAAGATATGGCACCCATTTTTTAGGAGTGGTTGGATCGATATAATAAACGATCTGCTTTTTAGGTTCTACCAACTCTCCTTTTTTATATTTTTCAATGTCCTCATCTTTTGGTTCAAGACGATAACGGGCAATGAACCTGTACCTGTCAACACCCTGTGGATTCAGGTCATAATCGGTGATCGTTTGAGTAGTGAAATAACCAATACGATCATCAAAATAACGGGCCTGCATTGGCACTTTTGGTAATACTACCAGTGAAGTGTTCAGTTCAAATGTTACAGGTTGACCAGCCCCACCTGCACCAGGAAAACCAGTGGGTGCACCCGGAGTAGCGGTTGGAGTGCGGGTATATGTTTTTAAAGTCTTCAACTCAATGTTTGTCGGGTATGATTTAACCGAAATGATGTATGACTTATCTGACTGGGGACTTCCGGACAATCCAAACTGTCTTTTTGCATTGGAAGAGAAAAAGAAAATATCATTATCACCATTGATAAATTCCGTTACTTCTACCACACTGTTTGATGAATCTCTTGAATAAGCTTTTACATCAAAAGCAGCAGCGATTGCCTGCAAATTGCTGTTCATTACATTGCGATACATCCCTTCTGAACTATCTCTTCCTGTTTCGAGGAAAGAAATAAGCTTCAGGAATATTTTATCCTTGGGCCCTTTATCAAAACGTATCGTTTTTTGGTTGATAGGATCGCCGGCATAACTACCAACGCCAGCCGGTGCTTTTGACAAACGACCTACCACCAAAATATCACGACCTAAAATTGAATCAGGTATTTCGAAATAATACTTTTCGTCAACCCTGTGCACCTTGAAAAGGCCATCATCAGTTTTTGCTTTGTCAGTTATTATTTCCCTGTAAGGTCTTGGACCGGTGGTGGGTCTTCCGGGCCCTCCGGGGCTCCTTGTTGAATCGGTTCTCGCCGGAATCTGGGCCGATGCTGCTATACCTATCATAATAGCAAGCATAGTAAGCCCTGTTTTTGTGAACGGTGATCGCATATTAGATTTGTTTAGTGATTAGTTTATAACGGCTGAAGATACGGAAAGCAATGGTTAAACATGGACCTTGAAAGTATTTTGTACCAACGGAAGGATTTCAATGACGAAACGGTCAGCAATCACTTATCCAACCCTAATTCCTTCCTGAGCTTTGCCGTGAGTTTTGCCTTGACAAGATCATAACTATTTTTAATGTATCGCTCCCAATCCTTTTTACCCAGCTTCGAAGGTTTTGTCACCAGCACCCATTTGGCTCTTGCCATATAAGGGGCCGGGATGAACCCATCCTTCGCTGATAGTTCTTCAAAATCCTCATCCGCTACTTTAAAAGCCACCTTAAAGGGTGACTCCAATGAACCTACACAAAACATTTTGGCGCCCACAGAAAAGCAAAGATCATTATCCCACTTTATGTCCTCTGTAGCTGCCTGCAACGAAAGACAATACTTCCTGATCTCATCAATGTTCATTATGATTATTTTTTACTTTCTTCAACTTTCAAACCCACTTTCATCAGTGAAGCAGTAAAGCTGCAACCGGGTTTTGCCTCGAGTTCTTTAATGATGTTGTTGGCAAATTTCTTTTCATCCAATGTATATTGCTTGCCATATTTCTTTTCCACTCCTTTTATACAACTGCCCATTTCAGAACTTTCATCTTCCAGTTCTCCTAATGACATTAACTCTATTCCTACTTTTCCCTGCGTTTCTTCATCAAGTTTCAACAACTCTTCTTCCAGCGTTTTTGTTGGATCAGCAGCATTGCCAGCTGCAGTAAAAAGTTTTTTTGATTCATCGCTCATTTCCTTTTCAAGTTTCTCAAAACACTTGCAATAATCAGCAGCGATCTCGGGCACTTTTTTATCCGCGGAACCTTTACAAGAGGCGATCAAAAAAGCAATGGCCAGGATGGGAAACACATTTTTTCTCATAAAATAAAATTGGTTTGGTAAATGATTGCTCAAAATAGGCTCTTGCCGCTGTCAAAAAAAATTTGCAACCCCCATTTTATTAACGAAAAAAACCGCCAACGGCGGTTTCAAATACTTCATCTGTTCCTCAGTTCATCTGTTCATCTGTTCTTCCGTTCATTCCTACTGCTTCTTCTTCCCTTTCGGAGCAAACATTGCAAGCATCCTTCTTCCTTCCATCTTTGGCATGTTTTCCAACACGCCCACTTCACCTAAACGCTCTGCAAATTTTAATAACAATAATTGCCCCCTGTCCTGGAACTGGATAGCACGACCTTTAAACTGAACATAGGCTTTCACCTTGTTTCCTTCTTTCAGGAATTCAATAGCATGTTTTGCTTTGAAATCAAAGTCGTGATCGTCTGTATTGGGAGTGAACCGAATTTCCTTTACCTCGGAGACCTTGCTCTTGGCTTTCATCTCCTTTTCTTTCTTCTTCTTATCGTAGAGGAATTTGTTGTAATCAATGATCTTACAAACAGGAGGATCAACTGTGGGTGATATCTCCACCAGGTCAAGACCCTGGTCCTGTGCCATCTTTAATGCATCCTGTGTGTTGTAGATACCTACTTCCACATTTTCACCTACCAAACGCACCTGCGGCACACGAATAAAATGATTGATACGATGCTCGGCTTCTTTGCGGGGAGCAAACCTGTTCCTGTTAAATCCGCCTTTGTTGAATCCGCCACCGCCGCCGGGTCTGAAACCTCCGCCCTGGCCTGGTGGCCTGTTGAACCCGCCTCCGGGTTTTTGTGGTACTGCCATTTACTGTTTTTAGTTAAGCCCTCATCCCTGTAAAGAAGGCACGCTTTTATTTTTTGTAAAAACTCCGTACAGGTTCG
>DASVNY010000788.1:0-5200 GCA_036383615.1 Chitinophagaceae bacterium | reverse complement strand
CCTGCTTTGATACACGTCATTTTCACCACCTGGCTTATGAATTTCAAACGTAAAATAATTATCTGCGGAGCGACGGGCAACCAGGGCGGTGCTGTTGCCGCCGCCATGCTTGCGGAAGGGATCTGGAACGTTGTCGCGCTTACCAGGGATCCGCAATCAGTTGCCGCGTTCAGATTGGCTGCTGTAGGAGCTTCGGTGCTGAAGGCGGATACACGGGACCTGTCTTCACTTGTACAGGCCTTCGCAGGTGCCTACGGCGTATTCGGTCTGACACAACCCTGGTGCTCTCTGAAACGGGATTATGATATTGAAAGCGAAATAATACAGGGGAAAAATATCATCTGGGCGTGTAAACAGGCAAAAGTCAGCCATTTGATCTTCAGTTCTTTTATCAGCTTCGCTGAGGGCCGAACCGGTGTAAGCTTTATTGACAGCAAGCTGAGGCTGGAAAATATCCTGTCTAACCAGGATATTCCTTACACGATACTCCGGTCTGCTGTTTATATGGAGCATATTGACTGGCGGAATGATTCAAAAGACGCCGGTACTGTGTCAGGAAATTACGCGGCGAAATCCCCTATACCTTATACCGCACTGAGGGATATCGGCCGCTGCTCTGCTTTTATTTTTGCTGAGCCCGGCAAATTTATACGCCGTACCATCCAGGTTACAGGAGACGTCCTTTCCGGTGAAATGATTGCTGAGATATTGACTCGGCTTACCTCCCGCGCATACAGGTACAGGTCCCGGTCAAAACTATGGCTGTGGTTTTTCCGGCCGGAAACGTACCGGTTAAGACTATACCTCGAACGCTCACGTGGGTATCAACCCGCCGGATCAGCCGCTTTGGAAATGAACAGCATGGAATTCCCGTTTAAAAACACAACGGTCGCAGAGTTCTTTAAAAGAAAGTTATCCGGGCTATAGGTTGCGCCCCTCTTATCAACCGCAATTCTCATTATATCGGCATCGCTGGCAGCCAGGAACACAAATTCATTGAACACTTATCAGAGTTTTTGAATGTTATCGAAGCTCTTTTATAACGAATATTTAAATTTGTTGCTTATTGATACCGGTGCGATTCCTCTATCAAAGAACTAAAGATATTATCCTATTTATAACAATAATCTGAAAATCACCAGTCCCAGGATAATATCAATCTCGAACCATCTGGTACATCATTGATAACCAGATTTATATATAATTTATCGGAAGAAATAAATGGCTCAATGCTAATCGTTTTGCCTTTATGAACAAGTGAACCATATACTTTTGTAGGACGTCTTTCTTCCGGAAAAAAAACATGATTTCCCATCGTGCCGAATTTAACTGGAAGGTTTGTTGCAACAGATTCGGTTATATCTAAATAACTATTGATAGTTTCAAAAAATATAGAGTGTTCATATAATTTGAAAGGAACCAATGGCTCCGATAAGTGAGTATAAGCAACACCACTGCCCGCCTCTTTTTCAAATTCGACTATGCCTAAATTAGATGTTACATTTTGAATCGTACCTGTACATGACATTCCCCCACTTCTAATCTTTGTAATTCCCTCCTCGGTAGTATAAAACCAATTCGTCTTTTGAGCCAATGCAAAATGCCCCAACGGATCTTTTATAGTATATTTATTGTGCCCGCTTTGATAGACAAATGGTTCGCCACCAACTGTATGAGGGATCACTACTCTCGGGTTTAACGCAAGTTTTATTTTTTTTATAATCGCCTCTAATCCGATTGTTGAATTAATAGCGAATTTATCTGCCAGCGGTGGCGAAAAATTTATTACATCTGTTAATGTAACATTGTGCCAAATCGGTAGCAATATCTTGTTGTCTGAATGAATTTCCCGCATAGCCAAACCCCTCAATTCTCTTCTGGTCCATTTTTTTAAGAAAAAATTATGGCTTAATATTATAATTGCAAAATCACATGTCAACAAACCTCTATCAATAGATTCGATTAAACTATCACCATGTTTTAACTGAAAT
This sequence comes from Chitinophagaceae bacterium, assembly GCA_036383615.1. Taxonomy (GTDB): domain Bacteria; phylum Bacteroidota; class Bacteroidia; order Chitinophagales; family Chitinophagaceae; genus CADEDV01. The sequence goes on along the minus strand of DASVNY010000788.1, from coordinate 3,209 downwards.
TCATCATACCAAACTTCAAATCCTTCGGCCTGCAACAACGTAGCTAAAGGCCTTGCCAAGTCCTCTTTATCTTCAGAGGCGTGTGAAATAAAAATCTTGCTATTCATTGAAATTATGAGTTAAATTTAGGCTATTTTCCGGACTATATTCATCCGACGTCATAAACATATTATTGGCGTCTTGAATTGAATTTGTAAAAACTACTTATGCTATTCTGCCTCAGATTCGTCGAAATCCAATTTTTTCCACTCTTCTTTCCCAAGCTGTCAGGATCTGCTGTAAATACTCCTATATAACCTGAAGCAGTATATTATTTAATCTTCAGTAGCAGAAGTTTAGGTCCTTATATTCTTCTTGAATTGTCGTCACTTCTGGTATATTCATCGAGTTGAACTGTTTTTACAGAATTTTAAATCCGTTTAATATACCGATTTCAGTTTGGAAAATCGCATAATTAGCCAAATGATCTGCGTGATTTTTAGGGTTGGCGATATAATTGAAAGTACACATAAGAATACACATCATTCAACGGTCGAGCCAAATTATCAACATAACCCGGAGCTCTAAAGTGTACGGATTAGTATGGTCAAGCCTCTTATCTGCCCAGATCCGAATAGGATCACGGTAGATTGTGTTTTTTGATAAATGCGTACACACCTTCCGTAAGTTTCTGCGCACCTGTACTCAGATCGTTCCAATGATGCATATAACTTGTCGCTGTCCGGGCGAATTCTGCCTTATTGTAAAGCTTTCCGTCGTCAGTAAAGATCTTTTTTATCTCCCCTTTAGATATCATAGCCTTAACAATTTCACCAATAGGCTGTGTCGAGAAGGTTTCTGCCGGCACCTCGCTAAATCCGAGCTCCGGGGAAGCAACCTTTTTAGAGGCCGTTAGTATTGCTTTTAGTACTTCCGGGCACACTAAATTCTCAATCTCCAGTACAGGCAGTTTATAATAATTATCCCCAAGTTGATGGAATAATAATTCATGCCGACGATCCTTACCTGTATCGGCATCATGAATAAGAAATATCCGGTTGGCTATCCGGCTCGCACGGATCGCCTCACTTAATTTCGGTTCGTCAGAAAAGTCGTAATGGACCACATTGTTGCCACCAAACTCCAGAAAAGCAAAGTGCAGGTCTTCTGAAAAGCGGGGTTTACCAGTACCCAGATGTTCCATATAGAGTTCCAGATATCTGCGTAAATAGATCCTGTCAGAAATGCCTTCTACCCATATCGTGCAATTTGACAAAAATACAGATGAATTGCGAACGCCCAATAGGTTGAGTATAGGTAGACCAGGGGACGACAGCCTGTCTATCCTAAAGTGAGCTTCCTTCATCTGCAATTTTTTCTCGAAAGAAAAGATTGCGACGTCATCAGGATAATCAATAGTGGTGTCCAAAAAATGATTAGAGTGTGTCGCGATGAAGAATTGCATCTTGGGAAAACGGCGCATAACTTCTATAAAAATCCGTTGCATTCCGGGATGAAGATACAACTCCGGCTCTTCACATAGCACAAGGTGATGCTCATTGTGCTGATTCAAAAATATCGGGAAGGTCAACAATATGATCGCCTGGATACCATCACCAAGCTGATAGATTGGAAATTCGCTTTCATCACCAATCTTGATATGCACTTCTTCACCACGTTCGTCTGAAATACTCCGTATTTCAACCTTCTGCCCGTTGAAAAAACTTGTGCTTAAAAATTCCTCAAAACCTGCCAGCACCGCTCGCTTCGATTCTTTTCCGTTCATCAATGAACGTACCTCCTCGTAAAGCCCTTCCCCCGAAAAAATATCTTCCGCGCCAAAATTTACGAAATAACTCGGTTGATCATCTTTACTGCCATACTCATCCTTTTCAATAAAATGGTCAAGCAAAGTCCGGATCTTCAAGCTGTCTTTCCCAATTTGCTGAAAATTATCAAATCGCAACTCTTTGAATGACTCAATTCCCTGCGTTTTTTCCTTGCTTTCATACAGCTTTCTGAGCGATCTTAAAACCGGTATATAGGTAACACTAAACTTCTTACCTGACATAGGCGTAAGTGGCAGAACTTTTTCTTTTAGTATTTCCAGTTCTCCCTTAAGTGATGCTATCATTGCAAACCGCTCATCAAAATCAGTAATCACACTTTCGCTGAAGTTCAATACTTGAGTACTGAGTGAACTTAACATTTTCGCCAGATCATGTTCATTCAAAAATTTCTTATTAGGCAGATAGTGTTTTACAGCGCCGTCTTGTCCGACATCTGAAAAATGTCCGCCAATGAATTCAAGGTGCTTACGGATTAAACGCAGCACTTTTTGTTTTTCTATTTCAAGTATACCGATATGATAATGTTCACCATGAAAACTAATACGGCACTCAAATTTCGGATCGTAAGAATAAAACTCTCTGGCCAGGCCCCTGATAAAACGGCTTTTACCACTATTATTGGCACCGATAAAGAAATTGATTTGAGCGAACGGCCCCAGTTTATGAAGAGGGTTATTACCGTCAGTATAGTTTTTAAAATGTTCGGACGGCTCCACAAACTCAATGTGCTTTATCATGATCGTATTTTAGGACATCGAAAATACTTTATTTATTTCAAAATGGTCAATTGGTAGACCATAAGTGAAAATATAGACGGTTTTCATACCGGACACCATACAACCTACTGAAAACTTAACGCGATTTATCGATGCCCAACAACTCGAAAATCATTAAAAAACTTCAATTGTGTTACAGGAAGATTTCTTAGCGGAGCCTATTTGAAACATATTATGCCTTTTTTACAAACTCCGATTTTAATGCCATTGCACCAAACCCATCAATCTTGCAATCTATGTTATGGTCGCTGTCAACCAAACGGATGTTTTTTACTTTGGTTCCTGCTTTTATATTTTGGGATGAACCTTTTACCGGGAGATTTTTTATGATTACCACCGCATCCCCGTTTTTAAGAATATTTCCGTTACTGTCTTTCACAACGAACCCTTCAGCGATCTCCGTATTGTCTTCCTGGCTCCATTCGTGCCCGCATTCCGGACATACAAGTAAGTTGTCCATTTCGTACGTATAAGTTGATTTGCATAAAGGACACGGCGTAAGCTCATTCATATTTATAGTATTGTTTTGTGAGGGCAAAGGTAAAATATTCTAACAGAAGATAAGCCGCTGAGGTAAAATCCGCTGACAACCTGGCTTCATAAA
>DASVNY010000787.1:0-4273 GCA_036383615.1 Chitinophagaceae bacterium | reverse complement strand
TGATCTTTTCAGGCGTCCATTCGGGTTGGTTCCGCAATACATAATTGGCCATCTTTTCAGGCTCCTGCAGGCGAATGCAGCCATGACTAAATGCCCGTTTATCTTTTTCAAACAAGCTCTTGGATGGAGTGTCGTGAAAATAAATATTGAAACTATTGGGGAATAAAAATTTCACACGACCCAATGCATTTTTGGGTCCTGGTCTTTGCCTTATCACAAGAAGTTCACCATTATTCTCAACGATCTCCATGTTTTGGGAAGCTAAATAATTGCTGTTCCTTTCCATATCAGGCAATATCTCATTACGAACGATACTCGGAGGCACGTTCCAGTAAGGACTAAACACCACCTGGTTGAGCTCTCCATTAAACATCATTGTATTATGCCCTTCTTTACCTACCACCACGGCCATATCAAACACTTTATTGGAACCTTCATACATGTGTAACACAAATTCAGGAATATTTACCACGATCAAGTGACCCTTTGGTTCAGCTGCGAGCCAGCGCACCCGGTCCATATTCATTAATATTTGTTGCAGGCGGGTAGTTGCAGGAACGTTCAACTCTTTTAGCATGGCATCATCAATTTTTCCAGTGGGACTTAAGCCATGTCTTTGCTGAAAATTTTTGATACCCAGTTCAAGTGTATCATTAAAAACCTGCGAGGTATCCTTGGCCGGCATATCGCCAGTCATCGCCAATCTTTTTTTCAATGCAGCTATTTCGGGTGCTGAACCGCCTTTTTTAAAATTTGCTTTATTCACACTGATAGAGGGCCACCCCCCGGATTTTGCAATATTGTAATACGCGGCCAACTGATCCTTCAGCCCTTTATAAGAAGCATTTACATCTTCAAAGTATTTATCGTCCTTATGTTTTTTATTGATGAGCGAATCCGCCAATGTCAAAGCATCCTGTTTTTTAAAAGGAATGAAACGCTCCATTTCCTTACGCTTCACATATCCTTTCTCATAATTATTCAGCATATACTGAATAAAATGCTGCGTCAATGTGAGCTCAGTATTGGTAAACGATTTATTGGCAGAGACAGATACAGACTCTTCCGCTACAAGATTGTCCATCGTTTTTTGCAGCTTTTTATCTCTTAGTGATGAATCCACATCATAAGTAGTAACATATTCATGCAAGTTCCAAAATCCGCGGGCCTGCTCTGTTAACCCATCGGCGCTGAACCAGGCGAATTGGTAGTTGCGGGTATTGTAAAAACTACGGATACGTCTTGCAATGGAGTCGGCCACTTTATTGGTTGTAATAAAATTTTCAACGGCACTGCTATCAACAAATAAATTACTGTAAGCATTCGCGGCAGTGATACTATTATCCCTAGCGCTGATCTTTTTTTCCTCTTTTGACACAGTTTGTTCCTTATTCTCGTTATTGCAGGAAACAAATAAGTAACAGGCAATTATGATAAATACTTTTTTCATAATTGCAGCAATTGCAAAAGCCGTGCCTTTTGCGAAAATGATACTTTATGCTGCTGCTTACAAATGGAGATCAGTAAAAATAAATGACGATCAAAATCCTGAGGCTGCCATTGGTTTGATCTTTCCATCCAGCACCTGTTGGATGAGCTCAAAAAATGCCGAAGGAGATATTTCTTCTGTTTTCCAGCCAATACCATAATTATATCTGCCTTTTTGCAGCCCTCTTTCGCAAAGAAGATGTTTGGGAGAGTCTTTAGTGAATTCAAATGTTTTTTCGGACTGGAAAATGCGTTCAACCTTTTCCCCCTTTTTGTCGAGCAGGTAACCTGTTAGCATGATGTCTGGCACTTTAGCGGGCGGGTCAAAATTTTTATAGACCATTATCACCCGGTCGTTCCAAAAATATTCCGCGATCTGCACCCTTTTAAACTTCATGTCCTCTTCCGGCAGCTTATTTTCGAGATAGAGGTTTCGTAAAATGCGGAATAAACTATCGGCCGAATTTTTTTGCCCGAGTTGATTATAAACGATCGTCAATCTTTTACAGGCTTCGAAATGGGTGCCATCTTCCTTGAGTATTTTTTGGTAGGCTACGGCTGATTTTACAAAATCCTTTTTATAAAGCCGTTCGATTTTACCAATCTCCAATAGCGTCTTGGTATAATATTCATTATCTCTTGCAATATGCTCAAGGCCTTCGTATAATCCTTTCAGCGCTTCTTCATCTTTGCCCTGCACATACCATATATGCGGGATCATATACCAGGGTGCCTGGTAAGTATCGGGTAACTTCTTCGCTTTTTCATAAGCGGCCAGTGCCAAATCATATTTCTCCATCCGGTAAAAAGTAAATGCTTTTTCGCAGACATATTGCTGTTGAAGAGAATCGAGCTGGATGGCTTTGTCAAATGCGGCTAATGCATTTTCCATTTTATCAAGATAACGATAGGCAATGCCTTTATAAAAATGAACAAAGGCGCTGTCAAAACCTTTTGCTATAGCCTTATCATAAAAATGGATGGCTTTTTCATCTTCACCCGATTGAAAAAAACTAAAACCCAATAGGTAAAGCTCTTCTTCATCCAGCTCTTTTTCTTTTTCTGCGAACTGTTTTACAACTTCCGGGTATTTCCGGTCAGCAAAAAGAAGGCGAATAGATTGTGCGGGAAGTTCAAAAGCAGTAATAAGCAACAGGATAAGAATTGTGCTTCGCATGGTCGTGGTTTTTCCGAATGTAAGAAAGATAGCCAACAGCTTTGACAGGGATACTGTTAATATTTCTTATATAATGGAGAAGATCAATTACAGCGACCGATCTTTTCCAGTAATAGCTGTTGTTCGGTTTCTGAATCGGTCAGCCCAAGCGCTTTTTTAAAATGTGATCTTGCCGTTTCTTTTTCTTCAAGTTCGAGATACATTTCGCCGATGCTTGCATAATAGAGATAATGATGTTCGAGCCCTTTTATCTGCTGCAATTCCTCCAATGCGGCTTTTTTATTATTGAGATAGCCGGATGCAATGGCTTTGTTCAATGCTACAAAAGGATTGGGCTGCAACTGGTAAAGCATCTCATATAACTGGTAAATAGTTTTCCAGTCAGTTCTTTCAAATGCGGAAACCGCCGCATGAATAGAAGCGATGGCTGCTTCAAGATGATAGGTTGAGACTTCAAAAGGTTCGGCAGCGGCATCAAGCAGGTCAAAACCTTTTTGTATCAATGGCAGGCTCCATTTGCTGCGATCCTGGTATTTTAAAAGAATGATATTGCCTTTATCATCCAGCCGTGCACTTAACCGGGATGATTGAAAACACATTAGCGATAATAAAGCTTTGCAACGGGGAAATTCTGTCAGGGGATGCTGTATCAGCAGGTAACAAAGCCGCATAGCTTCTTCGCAGAGATCTTCTCTTATTAATTGTTCAGGATGAGAAGAGTTATATCCTTCGTTAAAAAGAAGGTACAGGCATTTTAAAACATTGTCAAGCCTTTCTGCCAAATCATTACTATCGGGAACATCGAGTTCGATCTTTTCTGTTTTGATCTTTTCTTTTGCCCGGTATATTCTTTTGCTGATAGTCTCTTCATTGGTAAGAAATGCTTTCGCGATCTCACTAACACTCAGGCCGCACAAGGTTTTTAATGTCAGCGCCACTTGTGATTCCGGTGGTATAGACGGGTGACAGCAGGCAAACATCATCCTTAGCTGGCTGTCCTGTATCTCGTTTTCCAGGAAAAAATTATTAACGGTGGGAGCGAGGCTGTATTCTGATTGCAGCAGGTAGGCATATTGCGGGCTGAGTTCTTTGAATCTTTTTTCTCTTCGCAAATAATCGATCGCTTTATTTTTTGCCACTCTATGTAACCAACCCGATGGATTATCGGGGATCGATCCATAACTCCAGGTATTCATGGCCTGCAATAAACTATCCTGCACGATATCCTGTGCCACTTCCATATTTTGCAAACCCAGCAATCTTGATAAAGCTGCGATCATCTTTCCCGATTCGTGGCGAAAAAGATGATCGACAAGCTGTGTGATATGTTGCGAAGAAGGCATGTTAGTAAGGAACAAGGTACAAGGGTCAAGCGACAAAGCACCAATTAAGTTTATACACCTGGCCCTTGAACTCTTGTGCCATGATCCTTGTACCTTAATCTCCTGATTACATTTCAACTTTCATCACCTGGCGCACCTGCACGCTGCCATCCAATGCGAAATCGGGACATTCTTTTGAAATGGCGACCGCTTCATCCATATCTTTTGCATTGATGATAAAGAAACCACCAACTACTTCCTTACCTTCTGTATAAGGACCATCTGT
>DASVNY010000786.1:0-2936 GCA_036383615.1 Chitinophagaceae bacterium | reverse complement strand
CTAGCTTTTTTATTCGATCCTCCTATTCTTATCCTTGATGAACCGACTGCTGGCCTCGATCCTCTTTCATCGGAGATACTAAAAGAAAAGATTGTTGCGGAAAAGAAAAAAGATAAACTTATTCTTATCACATCGCATGTGTTGAGTGATCTTGAAGAGTTGACCACCCATATTATGTATCTGCAGGAAGGGAAACTCCGCTTCATTAAAGATCTTGAAACACTGCAGGAAGAAACAGGCGAGATCAGGCTGGGCAAGGCTATCGCAAAAGTGATGAAAGGATTTGAGCCTGATAGCAGTTGGGTGGACAGGATACTTGCTGTAAACACAATAGATGAGCCAACTAAATAACCAGTCATGTTCAAATTATCCCGGTACGTTTTATATGATATACTCCGCAATAAGATCATCATTGCATATACTTTATTCCTGTTGATCGTATCCGTCAGCATGTTCCAGATGGAAGAAAACAGCAGCAGGGCCATGCTGAGCCTATTAAACATTGTGCTCATTGTGCTGCCATTGGTCAGTCTCATCTTCACCACCATTCATTATTATAATTCCTATGAATTCATCGAGCTGATGCTTGCGCAACCAATGAGCCGAAGCAGAATATTATTAAGCGAATTCAGTGGTGTTTGCATTTCTCTGTTAAGTGCATTTTGGATCGGCGTAGGAATACCGGTCTTGTTATTTGCCGCAGATGAAACAGGCTTTGCATTGCTATTCACCGGAACTGCCTTAACTCTTGTATTTACCTCGATCGCTTTCCTTGCATCTGTAAGATCAAAAGATAAAACAAGAGGCATCGGGTTCGCACTGTTGCTCTGGTTCTATTTTGCATTGATATATGACGGATTGGTTTTGCTGATACTTTTTGCGTTCAGCGATTATCCTATGGAAAAATTCACTCTCTTACTTTCTGCCCTCAACCCAATCGACCTCGGAAGAATCTTCATCATGCTTAAAATGGATATCAGCGCACTGATGGGTTACACGGGTGCTTTATACAAAGATTTTTTTGGCAGCGGCACTGGTATCCTTTTCACCATCGGGATTATGTTCTTATGGGCCGCTCTTCCACTATGGTTAGCGCTCCTGAGTTTTAAACGAAAAGACATGTGATCTATTATTCATTAAAAATAAATTCTCATGACAGAATTAGCCAATCAAACCCTCGCGCAAATTGTAACGGATAATCATCGTACCGCAGCGGTTTTTGAAAAATACCATCTTGATTTTTGCTGTAAAGGAAAACGATCGTTGCAACAGGCCTGTGACGAACAAAATATCGCGGTTGACAAATTGCTGAACGAGCTAAATACTGTTTCCCCCGGTTCTTCGGGAAGCTGCCAGGTAGCTTTCCCATTTGACAAGCTCAGTTTATCGCAATTGACCAGCTATATCACTTCAACGCATCATAGTTATGTAAAAAATGAATTGCCACAATTATTGGGCTATTCACAAAAATTAGCATCCAAACATGGCAAGCAACATCAGGAATTGCTTAAAATATTTGAATTGCTGGTGGCGATAAAGGAAGAAATGGACCTCCATATGCAAAAAGAAGAGCGGGTTCTCTTTCCACGTATCAATGAAATTGAAAAGCTATCACAGCAACCGGAAGCAAATTACAAACTGAATATCTCCTATCTCCAGGCGCCTGTTACCTTAATGGAACAGGAGCATGATCATGCCGGAGCATTAACTGAGGAAATAAGGAATTTGAGTAACAACTATGAAACACCTGCCGATGGTTGCACAACGTACAAACTTATGTATGCTTCACTCAAAGCATTTGAGATGGACCTTCATCAGCATGTGCACTTAGAGAACAATATCCTGTTTCCTAAAGCTATTGCATTAGCAAAAAATATCAGCGAAACCACATTGAATTAACACATCCCAAAGATCAACTGATCAGCTTAATTTAATGACATTGTCTTTCGGAGTTATTTGATCCCCCTCATTTACCCACCTGATTAAAATCAGGTCAACCACGCAGTTCAGATCATCCCCAGGGCATCTTGTCACTAATATTTTTGACCCGACTTAAAACAAGCTTATGGAATCACCTCAAGAGAAAAAATTCATCCCTAAAGGAGCAATGGCCTTTTTTGTCCTGCTCATTATTCTCACCCTTTCCTTTTGGTATGGCATCTATTTATTAATGATCGACAGAATATAAAACAACAGGCTATGGCAATTGATAAATCAGAAAAAAAGGTCATCGGCGCTACGCTTGCCGTAATGGGTCTTTTTGTTTTTTCCCTGCTTTATGCAAAGAATAAATACAAAAGCGATGTGCCGGAATGTCTCCCTTATGATAAAGCATATAGTGACCCGAAAGTGAACCAGCTCGATGCAAAAACCTACCAGGTATTCGCCGTAGCATCTATGTGGCAGTTTCAACCCGCCGAGGTTTATATACCTATTGGAAGTGAAGTTGATTTTTATCTCACATCAAAAGATGTGGTGCATGGATTCAACATCGCACAAAAAAATATCAATATGATGGCGGTGTATGGATCTATCAATAAAACCACGGTGAAATTCGACAAGCCCGGTGTGTATGATATTGTCTGTCATGAATACTGTGGAATTGGTCACCAAAACATGCGGGCACAGGTGATCGTCAATTATCCGTCAGCCAAATAAAACTGAAAACCTTCCATCATGCAAGTAAGCAAATCATTTAAACGAGTCATTTTTTTAGAACTGGCCATTCCTGTCGCGCTACTAACCATCGGCATCTATCATGGATTGATGCAAACTGTTTATCGTGCCGGCGTATTGCATCAAACTTCTTTTGCAAAGCTTGATTATTACCAGGGTCTCACATTGCACGGCGTTATCAATGCCATTGTTCTGACCACATTCTTTGCTGTGGCTTTTGGTCATATCACAATGGCCTTCTATTTTAAAAAAGAGCCCCA
>DASVNY010000785.1:0-7890 GCA_036383615.1 Chitinophagaceae bacterium | reverse complement strand
AGTTCTGTCCATCCGCCCATAAAACTTTCTTTAGCAAAGTCAGGATTGTTAGCAGGAAATGTTTCTAACCCTTCGTGTGTGAGTTTTAAACGGGTTTTATTTCCTTCAGGAAATAACTCAAACGTAACAAAGGAATTTCCTTCATACTTGTCGTAGCGCCAGCTATATTGAAGTTTCTTGCCGGCAATAACATCCGTTATTTTACATAGATGGAGGTATTGCTCTCCTTTATGCCCCTGCCCATAAAAACTAAACTCAAAACCTACTTCCGGTTTAAACTCCGACAGGTCAAAATACCATTGTTTCATCTGGTCCTTTTCAGTGATGGCTTTCCAAACTTTATCAGCGGGTGCATCAAGTGTTCGTTCGATGGTAAATGGTTGAGAATTGTTCATGATATAAAATTTTAGTTGTTATTATATAATCGTATTACATATTGTTCCATCCTGTCCATATTCTGTTGCATACCGATATCGGCTTTAAATACCATGATCACTTCCTGCAATTGTTCGGCCGATTCAAACACGGAGTGAAGGGTGACCAATGTATTTTCCCCCTGCGCTTCAAAAGTGGCCGTCATTGTGAATTTTGGGCCTGTAACATGTTCGAGCACGAGTTTTTCCGGTTTGACCACTTCTTTATAGATATGCTTGTTCTTATAATCCGTTCCATCAGGGCCGTGCATAATAAATTCCCACTCGCCTCCGGGTGCTACATTCATTGTTGTAATAGTATTGGTAAATCCTTCCGGTCCCCACCAATGTTTGATATGTTCCGGGTTTGTCCAAACTTCCCATACCAGTTCCCTCGGGGCATGAAACAACCGGCTTATACTAAGTTCCCGGCCAGGAGGATTTTCTTTTTTCGTTGACATGATGATTGAGTTTATGAAGTAGTATTATTTTCGCTGTGCTTTCTTTGCTATGGTTTTTTTACTCGCCAATGTTTTGGGGCTTTGCAATGTGGTTAGATAATTCTCCAGCGCATCAAGTTTAGCTGTCCAGAATTGCCGGTATTGTTCCACCCAGTCGGAGACCTCATTTAATTTGTTCAGTTTTGCCTCGCAGTATCTTTCACGGCCCTGCTGTTTAATAACTATCAGGCCGCATTCGGTGAGTATTTTAATATGCTTTGATATGGCGGGCCTGCTCACATCAAACTTATCAGCGATCGAATTAAGATTAAGTGATTGGCTGGAGATCATATTGATGATCTCTCTGCGGGTGGGATCGGCTATTGCCTGGAAAACATCTCTTCTCATAGCTATATTTATTATTTATGTAACCTTTCGGTTACGAATATAGGAAACCTTTTGGTTACGCAAAATTATTTTTTGATCACTGGGTAGGGATCTATCTAATAATAGAGGAGAATGAACACGGATAACAGATCAGAGGGATTTTCACCGATAAGTTAGTAGGACAGTTATCCACTTAAAAAAATCTGCGTTTATCCCCACAATCCGTGTTATCCGTTTTCTGTTTTTGTCTTATACGTTTGTCCATACCAATGTTCGGCAGTGGGTCATTTTGAAATTCTCCCGCAGATTTTCGCAGATTTTTCCGCGGATTATCGCAGATTACTTAAATATCGCTTGTTCTCAGCGTATATCTGCGGCTTGATCAGCGCAAATCTGCGGGAAAAAATAAAATGATTATTCAAACTGTATCACTACCCAATATTCCTGCGGGCAACGTTCCTCATCAATCTTCCGTATTTTTGAATACATTCATTTGCAATGAATAAGATCATCTTCACCGAAGAATTTTGTCAGCCTGAGAACCTGCATCCATTTACCCTCACCCGGCAAATGCAGGATATCAGGGTGGGCATACTTACCATTCGCGAAAAATGGGAGATGATGCTTGGGCTGCCTTCGTTTGACAGGAAAGAAGATGATTATAAGGACCTCGATCGTTCTGTTCATGTGCATGAAATTGCAGAAGACAATGATCATTGCCTGATGATCCACGGAAATGTGCTCCCCACCCCGGCTCTTGTAAAAGCGATCCGAAAACTAAAAGACGGCGAATTTATTTCAGCCAACGGAAGTTCCGGTATCGTATTCCGGTTCACCAAAAAACAGATCAGGGAGAAATTCAAAATAAAAGTCACAAGAGCAGTGCCGTTGAACGCGGAAATAAAAGCGATCCACTATCCCTGGGATATTTTTCAACTGAATGATTGGGCCATTCGGCAGGATTTTGAACTATTAACTAAAAAAAGAAAGTCAGCTCCCATTTCAAAAACAAACAGGGTCACCAAACCCTCACAGGTGTTTATTGAAAAAGGAGCAAAGGTCGAGCATAGCATTATCAATGCTTCAACAGGTCCTGTTTATATTGGCAAAAATGCCGAAGTGATGGAAGGCGCTATCATCCGCGGGGCATTTGCAATGAGTGAAGGAGCTTGTTTAAAAATGGGGGCCAAAGTGTATGGTGCAACAACGCTGGGTCCTTATTGCGTGGCAGGAGGAGAAATAAAGAACTCCGTATTGTTTGGCTATTCCAATAAAGCACACGATGGGTACCTGGGCGATTCTGTTATTGGCGAATGGTGCAATCTTGGCGCCGGCACTACTAATTCTAATCTGAAGAACAATGCAAGCATTGTCAGGGTGTGGACAGCCAAAGGAGAAATGAATGCGGGTATCAAATGCGGAGTGATGATGGGTGATTATTCAAGAACAGCGATCAATACTGCCATTAATACGGGTTCTGTGGTGGCGGTTTGCTGCAGTGTATTTGGAACGGGGCTTACACCTAAATATATTCCGAGTTTTTCATGGGGAAGTGAGGGGGTGAAGCGATACGAGTTTGAAAAAGCAATGGCTGATATTGATGACTGGAAACAGCTAAAAGGAAAACAAATAACTGATAATGAAAAAAGCATTCTGAAATATATCTTTGACAACTTTTAATAAAAGCCATGAGCTACGAGCTTGAGAGCAATACAAAGTGTCAAAAAGCGGACTTAATACTAAAACAAAAACCAACAGATGAGAAAGCAGATCGCAGCAGCTAATTGGAAAATGAATCTCACATTTCAGGATGGAGAAAAACTATTGGATGATATTTTGGGTGCAGGCATTCCACTTGGTGCGCACCAGCAGGTGATATTTGCCGTTCCTTATCCATACCTTATCATGACAAGAAGCGAAGTGGATGAAGAACTTAACTATTTCGCCGCCGCGCAAAATTGTTATCATAAATTATCAGGTGCATACACGGGTGAGGTATCCGTTGAAATGCTGCATTCTATCGGTGTTGCTTATTGTGTGGTTGGTCATAGTGAGCGAAGGGAATATTTTGGTGAAACCAATGCCATGCTTGCAGACAAAGTAAATCTTTGCCTGGAAAATAAGATCACCCCGATCTTTTGTTGTGGTGAATCATTAACTATCCGTGAAGCCGGCAACCAAAATGAATTTGTGGCGACTCAATTAAAAGAATCACTCTTTCAATTATCTGCCCGGGAAATAAAAGACATCATTATTGCTTATGAGCCTATCTGGGCCATCGGCACCGGCAAAACAGCTACTTCGGCTCAGGCACAAGAAATGCATGCCCATCTTCGTTCTGTATTGGAAGCTCAGTATGGAAAGCATACGGCGGACGAAATATCCATTCTTTACGGCGGAAGCGTAAAAGCAGCTAATGCAAATGAACTATTCAGTTGTCCCGATGTTGACGGTGGCCTGGTAGGCGGCGCCTCATTGGTGGCTACTGAATTTACAGCGATCATCAGGGCATTGAAGTGAGCGTTTCAGCGTTGAAAAGTTTAAGAAGTTTCACAGGAGAAAGCCCCAGCAAAACTAAAGATGGATATATCGAAACTTTGAAACTATTAAACTTTTAAACCCTGTAAACCATTTCTGCTCCCTATTATATCGTTATTAAAAGAACCAACCAGGCGCTGCTGAGTTTTCTCAATGTCAGGGTAGTGGTGAATGGCACGGCTATTTTTCCTTTATTAAATACTGAACCCGTCGTTATCGCATTGATGGATGATCATCCTGCCATCGTTGTGACAGATGGGTTTCATATCACGCAACCACTTGAATTGAATTTTAAAGAACCGAGCTACTATAATTTCAAACTGGTCTGTGCTATCAGCGATCTGCAGTTGCTGGGTGGTTTCTTTTTACTGGCTTTTTTGTACCTGCTTGGTTTCTTTACCGGTTTTTTTCTACTGAAGTTGTTAAGTTTCACACCGATCCTGCTTTTTTTATTCTGGTACTATATCAACAGGAGGAATTTTCTCCGGCTTGTTCCCGTCCGGTGAATGCTGAACTTTTCCATTTGTGTTTTGTTGGTAGTGGTACAGTTTGAATAATCAGTTTATTTTTTCCCGCAGATTTGCGCAGATTTTTCCGCGGATTATCGCAGATTACTTAAATATCGCTTGTTCTCAGCGTATATCTGCGGCTTGATCTGCGCAAATCTGCGGGAAAATTCCAAAATGACCCACTGCCGTTTTATTATCAATTCATTTCCTTACTGTAAATTACTTCATGGCCAAGCTATTAGTTTTATTTGCTCATCCGGCATTAGAGAAATCGAGGGTACATACCAGGATGATAAAGCATATCCATCATTTGCCCAATGTTTATTTTCATGACCTCTATGAAACATACCCCGACCTTGATATTGATGTTGAAAAGGAAAAAAAACTGTTGCTTGATCATGAGCTGATCATCTGGCAACATCCTTTTTATTGGTACAGCGCCCCCGCCATCATCAAACAATGGATGGACCTTGTACTGGAACATAACTGGGCCTATGGCTCTCATGGAAAAATGCTCGCAGGCAAAAAGATCTTCAATTCGATCTCAACCGGTGGAAAAAAAGAAGCCTATTGCACAACCGGGAGAAACCATTATTCCATCCCTGAGTTATTAGCGCCATTTGAGCAAACGGCCCGTTTATGCAGGATGGATTATTTACCTCCATTTGTTGTTCATGGCACCCACCGCCTGGCCGATGCGGATATTGAATTGCATGCGGTGCAATACGAGCAATTGCTTGTTGCATTGACCAATGATCGCATCAGCGAAGAGGAATATAGAAAAGCAAAATACCTAAACGATATTTATCCCATCCCTGAACAGGTTCAATCTTAACTTATGGATCAGAATTCATTTTTCTTCCAGGCATTTGTTTATCTCGCCGCGGCAGTGGTAATGGTGCCCATTGCTAAAAAAACAGGACTGGGTTCGGTACTGGGCTATTTACTGGCAGGTATTGTCATCGGCCCCGCTGTGATGGGTTTTATCGGGAAAGAGGGACAGGATGTGTTACATTTCGCGGAGTTTGGAGTAGTGATGATGTTATTTGTTATCGGGCTTGAGCTGGAACCTGAATTATTATGGCGGCTCCGTAAATCAATTCTTGGCTTAGGAACACTGCAGGTATTGATAACAGCAATACTGATAGGAGCCATCGCGATGAGCTTTGGCATGCAATGGCAACAAGCGGTTGCTTTAGGAATGATACTTTCTCTTTCTTCTACCGCTATTGTTTTGCAAACGCTGAATGAAAAAGGTTTGATGAAAACAGCAGCGGGGCAAAGTTCTTTTTCTGTTCTATTGTTCCAGGATATCGCGGTGATCCCCATGCTGGCATTGTTTCCGCTCTTAGCAGTATTGACACCGGCGACAGTAGCCGATGAACATCATAGCAAAACATTGGTGGAAGGTTTGCCTGGTTGGGCGCAGACATTAGTCGTATTAGGATCAGTGGCTGTCATCATTGTTGCCGGAAGATTTTTAGTGAGGCCATTGTTTCGTATTGTGGCGGCCACAAGATTGAGAGAGGTTTTTACAGCTACCGTTTTGTTACTGGTGGTGGGCATTGCAGTGTTGATGACCCAAGTGGGGTTAAGCCCTGCATTGGGAACTTTTCTCGCGGGGGTTGTATTGGCTGATAGTGAATACAGGCATGAACTGGAAAGCGATATTGATCCTTTCAAAGGATTATTATTGGGGTTATTCTTTATCGCCGTCGGCGCTTCCATTGATTTTAATTTGATCCTTGAGCAACCAATGCTGATCGCTGGCCTTGTGCTCCTATTGATATTTATAAAAGGGATCGTTCTGTTTGTATTAGGGAAATTCTTCCGGCTTGGCCTGGAACAAAATCTTTTATTCGCCGTTGGGCTCAGCCAAGTGGGAGAGTTTGCCTTTGTCTTATTTTCTTTCTCGTTACAGGAAGGAATTTTACCCAAAGAAACGATCGATATAATGGTAGCGGTTGTTGCCATAACGATGGCGCTAACGCCTTTATTAATGTTAGTGAATGAAAAACTGGTACTGCCATTGGTAGGCACCAAAGAAAAGGCGCCTGAAAGAGAGGCTGATGAAATTGATGAAAAGAACCCGGTGATCATTGCAGGATTCGGGCATTTTGGAAATACGATTGGTCGCTTTTTAAAAGCACACAAGATCGGTATGACCATTCTCGATATTGATTCAGACAGGGTGGAGCTATTGCGGAAAATGGGCTTTAAAGTTTATTATGGTGATGCCACCCGTTATGACCTGTTGCAATCAGCCGGCGCTCATCATGCCAAGCTGATCATTATTGCACTGGAGCCTGCTGAAAAAAGATTAGAGATGATCGAAACGATAAAGAAGCATTTTCCCAACCTGCGTATGCTGGTGAGATCGGAAAATCGTTTTGATTCCTACGACCTGATGAATGCGGGTATGCTGCATGTATATAGAGAAACATTTGATACAGCCATGAGGGTAGGAGTTGACACCATGAAATTTCTCGGTTATCGCCAATACTCTGCGCAAAGAGCAGCAAGATTGTTTGCAAAACTGGATGAGGCCAATCTCAAAAAACTGGCTGCTATCCGTGACTGGGACGATTATGTGCTGGCTGCAAAAGAAAATATCGAAGAGTTGGAAAGGATGTTACAAACCGACAATAATCAAATTGGCGGCATCAGGGATACCGGCTGGGATGAAGAAAGTCTTATCGCCGACCCGGAAAGCGCTAAAGCCAACTGAGTTATTTTTTAATGCTGATACCATCCGGTACAAGGTGATCAGCAGGAATAAAAATGAGCGTGTAAGCTTCGATGGGTTCTTCTATAAGTTGTAAAACTTTTGCTGCAGGAACAGCGTAGGCTTTATACCCTTTATCCCAAAGGAAATTAAAAATAGCAGGCACTGAATGACCAAATTTTTGCAGCAACTCTTCGATCACTTCTATAAAGATCACAGGCTTTAACTTGTCAATACGATTCTCCATCCCTTGCAACACATTCATCTCAGCGCCTTCTACATCAATTTTGATGCAGTCAACATGAGTAATATTATTGGCGCTTAGCCATTCATCCAGACTGATGGTCTCCACATTTTCTATGCTACCGGCAAAATTTCCAGGCTTGCTTAATCCCGACATGCCGGAATTTGAGTTATCTGCGTTGTAAAAATGCTCATTTCCTTTTTGGTTGCTAACTGCAAAAGATTGGACATGGATATTAGTAAGATCATTTAATGCAATATTCTTTGTCAACCAGTTTCTGTTTACAGAAGAAGGCTCAAATGCATAAACTTGTTTTGCTTTTGCCGCGGCTATGATCGAATAGTAACCGGTATTAGCGCCGATATCAAGACAAACAGCATGCTTATGAAGAAAAGCTTCCCAGGTCAGCACCGCTTCTTTTTCATAATAGCCATACCAGAATATTTGTTGCTGGATATGTTCGGCGGGAACAGTGAAGAAGCTTGACCCGTTATGCAGTTTTTTAATAAAGGGTTTTTCATAAAGTCCCGCCCTCTTCAAAAAGGACCGGAAAAATTTCCAGCCTTTACGTGGAAATGGGAATCGCTTTGTATAATTGTTAATGATTTTGAACAAGGAATGAAATTGTATTTTT
>DASVNY010000784.1:0-6205 GCA_036383615.1 Chitinophagaceae bacterium | reverse complement strand
AAGCGAACCATGAAGGGCACTCTTGCACCACTCTCATACAGTTCTCTTTTTTGCCGCGGAAGCGGTCCTCCATTATCAGAATACCAGATGATGATCGTGTTATCCAATAAAGATGAATCACGAACCTCATCAATAAATTGTTTTACCAGTTTATCCATTGCATGGATATTACTATAAACAATGGCCCAGTCTCTACGGGCAATCTCATTATTGGGATGATAGGGAGGAGGTGTTATAGTAGCGGGATCAATAACCAATGGTTCATTGGCTCTTTCCCAAACCTGCGATTCATGCGTGATCTCCATATTGAAGATGGAAAAGAACGGCATTCCTGTAGGGCGATGTTTCCAATGTGCATTCTTTCCATTTTCATCCCAGGCTGTAATAGGTACCTTAAACTGGTAATCCTGTTTAGCATTATTGGTACAGAAATAGCCTGCTTCACGAAGAAACTCTGTATAACATTTAACGCCTGTTGCCGGAACTGCTTCATAAGGAGGCACCAATCCTTCCGTCAATGGCTTTGTGTTGGACGTGCGCATGTAGTTAGCGCCAAAGGATGTGGGGTATAAACCGGTGATCAATGATGCTCTTGACGGCGCACAAACGCCAATGGTAGTAAACATCCTGTTATAACGTATCCCTTCTTTCGCGAATTGATCAAGATTGGGAGTATTGGCATATTTGTCGCCATAACATGCGATATAAGGGCCAATATCCTCTGTCACCAAACAAAGAATATTAGGTGTTTTTGAAGGCAATGCTGGTTTCTTTCTAAAGGAAGGAAACAGCACTACCATGCCAGCTACTAACAGAACAAATATCTGTTGCTTAATCTTCACTGTCTTTGTTTTGCTTTTTTGTTGCCTTTACAATGGATACACGATTCTTCCATTCTTTGAATAGTTGATCCATTTGTTTTACAATGTCAGGGTTTGCAGCAGCAAGATCATTTGTTTCAGAAGGGTCCTTGCTCATATCAAAAAGTGACCAGTTATTATCCAATCCTTGTCTTACCAATTTCCATTTACCGTTTCTTACCGCCTGCCCTTTTTGCCATTCCCAGAATATTGGTTTTTCCCGGGTAACATTTTTATGCAGTATGGCAGGGAGTAATGATGATCCTTCATAGGGAAGGATAGGTTTGTTATTGTAGGTTGTTGGATAGGGAGCTTTCGCTACATCAACAAATGTGGCCATGATATCAATAAGATGACCCGTATAATCAGAGAAACTATTTGTGTTTTTTATTTGGTTTTTCCATGACACGATCAGTGGGCTTGCCGTTCCACCTTCGTAACTATAATTTTTGAAATAGCGGAAAGGAGTGTTGCCGACATTCGCCCAATCTTCACCCAACGATGTCCAGTTGGTCATCGAGCCGATAGGGCCGGTGCTTTCATCCAGTGTTACAACTTCACCTGATGCGCCATTATCCGCGAGGAAGATGATGAGTGTATTATCTAATTTTCCCTGCTTTTTTAGTTTGTCAAGTATATAGCCAATGTTACGATCCATGCGGTCGATCATGGCTGCATACACTTCCATTTTTTGAATTTCTTCTTTTTGTTGCGCAGGGGTTAATGATTTCCAGGGTTTGTGTGTTGGCGCTGATAATTTATAACGGGAATCTATCAAACCTAATTTCTTTTGTTTTTCAAAACGTGCTTTCCTGATTGCTTCATAACCGGCATCATATTTCCCTTTATACTTTGCTACATCTTCCGGCCATGCCATTAAAGGGTCATGTGGAGCATTATAAGCCATGTATAAAAACAAAGGAGCTTCTTCATTCTGGTATTCATCCAGCCATTTCAATGCATACTTTGTGAAGTAGTCTGTTGTATAAAAATCTTTTTCTTCCGGGGTATAAGGAGCATACAAACTATCTTCAATGCACCAGTAGCGGATCTGTTTTTTCTGTGCAGGCTTTCCTTCTCCTGGTCTTTGTTTGCCAGGGTTGAAATAATTGCAGGCGCCATCACGCAGACCATAGTAATGATCAAATCCTCTTGTTTTAGGATTTTCTATGCCGTGATGTTTTCCAGACCACATGGTTTTATATCCTGCACTCTTCAAATATTCGCCGATTGTTATTCCGTTTACAAGGGGTTGATCAAAATCTTTGAAATATCCATTTTGTTGGGCGTATAAACCTGTTAGAAGTGTTGCACGGGATGGATGACATTTTGAAGTATTATGAAATTGCCTGAAACGAATTCCTGAAGCGGCTAATTTGTCAAGGTTCGGAGTTTTTACTTCACTACCATAGCAACCAATATCCGACCAGCCAAGATCATCCGCACAGATGAGCAGGATATTGGGGCGCTTTTCAGCCGGTTTATTTTTTAACGGTGTGCCCGAAAAAAACAACAGCATCGCAAAGCCGGTAATCGTTATAGTGGTTAGTCTCTTCATCAGGGTTTAGTTAGCTTGAAAGTTTCGCATTTTACCTTCGAGCCGGGGATAGGTTTCCCATACCTCCGGGTTGTTCCCGATCCTTGTGTCATTAGTGGCAACCAGTTTATCGTTGAGTTTTTGTTTCAATGTTTTCAATACAACTGCACTGGAAGGATCGTTCACTATATTATGCATACAGTCCCTGTCCTTTGTTAAGTCATACAACTCAAACTCGGGTCGTTTGCCTACTGCCAGCTCGAAAAAAGGATTAATGGTCGGGTCGTTTCGGAGGTTGATCAGGAATTGTTTTGAAGGAGCATCATCAATGTCATAATAAGCATCGCTTAATGTTCCGTCTTTGGTGATTTCTTTAGGATCGCCGGCTGGCCATCTCTCAGGATGGAAATTATGTATTAAGAGATAATTTTTCCAGCGAATGCTGCGCATCGGGTAGCCTAAATTATTATAACGGGAGAATGAATGTCTTTCTCGTCCCGCATATATCGCATCTTCTTTATATGCTTTAGGATTTCCACTTACTAATGGCAATAGATTTTGCCCGCTTAATGGTCCGGCTGGTTTCACTGCTGTAGCTGCAAACACAGTAGGAGCAATGTCAATCGTACTCACCAGTGTTTGGATGACCTGGTTCGGACTTATTTTATTTCCCCAGCAAATGGCGAGTGGAACATGGATGCCTGCATCCGTACAATTGGCTTTTGCATAGGGAAACGACATACCGTTATCGGCTGTAACAATGATGATCGTGTTCTCAAATTCACCGATTCGTTTCAATTCGTTGATGCAATTCATTAAATGAGAATCGGACCAGGCTATCTCCATCGCATAATCCAGCAGATCACTTTTGATCGTATCGTTGTTAGGGAGAAAACCGGGCACTTTTGCCTGCGACAACTTATAACCTTTTTTGCGCCATGAATTACTTTCAAAAGGGCGATGTGGTTCCTGTGTACCTACCCAGAAATAAAAAGGCTGCCCTTCTTTTCGTTCGCTTAAGAATTTTTTGAAATTGGCCGTATAGTCAGTTTTAGAGATCCCGCTATAAGGCGCAGTAAGTGTTAGCGAATTGTATTCGGGGCCAGCCGGGTTGAATTTTCGTCCGGATATCTCCCAATTACCCGGACCCCAACCCTTGCCGGTGTACCCGATATGATAACCTGCATGCTGCAGGAGATCAGGAAAACAAACATATTTTGTCGAGAATGAACTTGCATGTGAACCGGCCTCTTCTACCTGCCATGGATATAACCCGGATAAAAGACTTGCACGGGAGGGGCTGCAACCCGGTGAAGTGACATAAGCATTAGTGAATAAAGCGCCCTTTTTGGCAACAAGATCAAAACCCGGGGTGGACACCATTTTGCTTCCATAAGCGGAGGCATGGGGGTAAGATTGGTCGTCGGCGATCACGATCAGCACATTCGGCGACTTCGCCACTGGCTTTGAATAGTTTATATTCGAAACCAGGGTACAAAAAAAACCAAGATATTTAAGCAGGTAAAACAAGCAATTTCAAATCAATCGTGTGCACAAGTCTATCCATATTTCCTTAGCCCTGCCGGATTTTGAGTTAGAATTTTTACGCAATTGTTTTCGGGAACGATTGCGGAAACATGCGGGGAGATATTTATTGCCAAAATGGGACTAGTTTTTTTGCATAACACTGTCTTTTACACAACGAAAGCCAAGGTTATTTGATGCACTTTTTGTCTCTCCTTTGCCGCGACTACCGGCCTTATACCGGATGCAATACTGGTCGCTGCATAAAAAAAGATCCGCCACGTTGAACATGTTTAACAAGATTGGGTTCGTCGGGGTCATAACTATCGGCCGGACCCTGCGGGTTATCTGCCGGGCTGTTTTGATAATAATCGGGGCGATACAGATCACTGCACCATTCCCAAACATTTCCTTCCATATCATAAAGGCCATAGGCATTCGGGGGAAAGGATTTGACGGGAGCCAGGAACTCAAAACCATCCTGCAAGGAGTTTTTGTTGGGAAATGTTCCTTCAAAAATATTTGCCATCCATTTACCACCGGGTGTTAGCTCAGTTCCCCAGTAATATGTCTGGTTTTCTTTTCCTCCTCTTGCCGCATATTCCCATTCCGCTTCGGTAGGCAATCTTTTGCCGGCCCATTTAGCATAAGCAACCGCATCTTCGTAGCAAACCTGCACGACAGGATCATTTGCTTTTCCATTGATTGAAGTTCCGGGTCCTGCCGGCTGATACCAGTTGGCGCCGGCAACATAGCGCCACCATTGAAGCGGATCATCTAATGCTACTTCTTTTGGAGGTGGTGCAAACACTGCGGAGCCGATAACAAGGTTTTCTTTCGGCACCGTAGGATAGTCAGCAGGATCTAATGGTCGCTCAGCAACGGTAACATAACCTGTTGCTTTTACAAATTTTGCAAATTCGGCATTGGTCACTTCATGCTCATCCATCCAAAAACCATTCACCCGCACATCATGCACTGGTTGTGCATCGGAGAACTCAGGATTGTCAGTACCCATTTTAAATTTTCCTCCTTCTATCCAAACCATTTTTGGGCTACTGCTGTCTGTTAGCAATGAATCCAGTAATGATTTGTCAATGGAATCAGGTTTTATTGCTTCCTTTTGTTCATTGGATGTTGGTTGACCACAACCAGTCAATAAAAAGAAAAAAAGAGATATGACCGGCACAATTATGCTACTGTTCTTTTTCATGTTGGCAAAGTTGCAGAATTTTAGCACACAGGTTCACGAAAACGATTTCGGGAACGTTTGCATATTTTAAACTGCTGATTTTTCAATCTCTTCTTTTCATTATTGTTAGCTTGTGGTTAGAACATATCTCAAAAGTCGAATTTTATATATCCCACAAAGACACGGAGAACACAAAGCAATATTAATTGATCAAAATTTCTTTGTGCTCTTTGTGGCTTTGTGGGAGACACCACTTTTGAGATAGATTGTAGTAAAAAATAAACTGTTTGCCATGTTAGATAGAAGAACCTTTATTAAGAATACTTCACTGATCACTGCTGGTTTAAGCATATTGCCAAAAGAAGAAAAAGACCCGGTTAACAGACCAGGGGATAGGTTATTGAACGCTTATTATTTCCGGGCGCATATGTACACCATTGTACCAAGACATGTGCGTGAGGACATGAAGTGGATGGCTGATGTAGGCACCAATGCGGTTTCTATTGCTATACTTGAGCAGGATCTGACTGCCGCTGTTGAGAATATTGAAATAGTTTGTAATGAAGCCGCGAAAGTCGGCATTAAAGTATTTGCTGTTCCTTCACGCTGGGGCGGCATGTTTGCCGGTGCACCAAAAGTGCCGAGTATTTTCTCTGTTTACAATCCGCAAACCTGGGTATTGAAAAAAGATGGAAAGCCTGTAAACAATATTTCATCGGGAGTGATCAGCAGTGTGCATTATCCCGAGACTGAAGAATTTTTCAAAACTTCTCTTGATAAAATTTTCAGCTTATGGCCGATCAAAGGAATTGTTTGGGATGAGCCCAAATCGTTCATGAAAGATTTTTCACCGAAAGCTGTTGAAAAATTAGGAAAGGATGCTCCATTGGAAGATCATGTGAAAGCCGTGGTTGAATTTCATTCAAGAATAAACAAACATATCAAGGATAAGCAACCGGAAGTAACAACAACCATGTTTGCATACGCCAACCAACCAGAAATGGTTGTGCAGGAAGCAGCCAAAACACAACATCTCGATTATTATGGTTGCGATGGCCGTCCATGGAGAATGGAAGATGGTGGCAGACCCGG
>DASVNY010000783.1:0-9118 GCA_036383615.1 Chitinophagaceae bacterium | reverse complement strand
ATTTGCTTCAACCATTGAGTTTGCTTTTTTAGTCAATTGCAAAGAACCTTATTTAGGTTCATTCTCAATGGTTTTTTCCGTTTAACGGCTTAACTAAACGACATTGCCCAACGCCCAGCGGCCTCCCCCGCCACCACCTGCCATTTCTTCCCAGGCAAATGCTCTGCTTATCAGCAATATCTGCCGACTTTATCAATCAGAGGATAGCCGTGGCACGACTACGCTCAATAGTTATCACAGGGTTTGATTAATTAATCATCATAAATATAGCATCTCATACCAGGCATGACCAAGGGAAAAACACCGAAGAATTACCGTTTTTTCCTGTCATTAAATCCAGAAAACACGTCGCCATTTTGAACCCCATAGGTATCGGGTGATACACTACCAAAAACAACAGTGCCTGAAAGGTTTTACAGATCTGTTCAACACATTTGGAGAAAATGCTGCTGAGATAATTTTCATGTCTTGTCTCATCAACAAGTTTCAAAAACCCCAACAATCGCAGCAGGGGAACCAGTGATGAGAGCATCACCGGTGTAGTTCTGCTGCCTGCTATATATGAAAAATTTACGTAGAGACTATTTTGTGTTTGCAAACTCTATTGCCTGCTTATCCATCTCGCTCTTTGTTAATTCCTTTCCCGAATGAATAATGACCCTGTATCGGAAGGTCACCGATTTACCCGGCGGCAAACTGAAATTCAATTCCTCTTTGCCATTGCTGAAAATTTTTCTACCCAAAGGATTTACAGCAAATAGACCATAGCCACGGGCATGCCAGTAAGCTGGATAACCAACATTGGAAGGATGATCGACAATACCGATCGTAATGTCTTTTCCATCCTTTTTGCCGGTAAGCATTACCCATTTGCCTTTTGTTGCCCAAACAGAGTCGCCTTTCAATCCTTCGCTGCTATAATACATGCCGCTAACATCAGCACCCGATGCCGGCACCGCTGTAATATTTCCCTTATCATCTACAAAATTGCTTTTCTCCTTTGAAGGCAATTCAAGTTCGCGGGCAACACGGATCGCAAACATTCCATCTTTCACATCACGAAAGACAACTGTTGTATCTGTAGCCGTCAATGTGGTGATGCGATCAATGATGAGATCATTTCCCGCTACCTTAAAATGAAAAGTCGTTTGCTCATTGAGCAGGGTTTTCATATCAGGTCTCACCCATTTAGCTGTGGCAGATAGTTCTGCTGTATTGCCGTTTGATTGCTTATTGGTTACCTGCTGGTGAATGATCGTTCCGTATTGAGAACGTTTTTCCAAAGCAATAGCTGTAGAATTATTCCAGAAATCCAACCCATTCACAGATTCATAATTCAACCAGATGCCCGTGTGATGCGGATGATCAGTGCGTTCACCAGGAATTACCTGGAATGGATAACTGCGTGTTACCGTGATGCCATCAACGGCGTTGACAGGAAACAACATCGGCTTCCGGCTTGAATCATAATAACAATAGGCCGTAAGCAATTTGTTGTTGAAAAGAATGTCAACCTGTTTCTTTTCCTTTTGTTCAACAAAGGAAAATCCTTTCTGTTGTTGCGCCAATAACATCGTTGGTATTAATGCAATTTGAAAAATTATAAAAATCGTTTTTTTCATAATTAGTATTTGAACACTTTTCCATTTGCCATTACTTCCTGTGTCTTTGCATCAAAAGTTGCTTTCGAACCGGTGCGAACCGCTGCATTCGTCATGATCGTAGCGATAGAGTGATTATATCCAGCTTCAACCGGTGCATTGGTTTGCTTGCGGCTGCGGATACATTCCATCCAGTTGCGCACGTGGTTGGAGGTTAGTTTATCACCTCCTGTATTGGCTGAAGCAATTACCGGCTCTACACTTGAAAGTGATAACTCAGCCAACTGGTTTGGCTGCATACCCATTTCATCAGCATAACGTTTTGTGAGACCACCTTTTGGTGAAACCATATTGGTGTTGAGATTCAGTTCACCACCATTGGAGTAATATATTTCCGCAGGTCTGTCATCACCATTGTGCATGCGTGAACCAAACGTTACCTGGAAACCTGATTTAAGATCATTTGCCGGGCCATAGTCAAAAACAGCAGTCGTGGTATCCCAGTTCTTACGTCCATCCTTCCACATGTAGATTCCGCCGTTGGCTACTACAGAGCGGGGATGATCCAAACCGGTGAACCAATGAACCGTATCGATCTGGTGACTCATCCATTGACCAGGCATTCCTGATGAATAGGGCCAGAACAAACGATACTCGAGATATTTCCTCGGGTCGAAATTTTCCTTAGGCCTGTTGAGCAGGAATCTCCTCCAATCAGTATCCTGTTCCTTCAACTTGGCTATCAATGAGGGCCTGCGCCAGCGACCGGGTTGATTAACGTTCCATGTCAATTCAACCATGGTAATAGCTCCGAATTTTCCGGAACGGATATAATCATTCGCCGCATGATAGTTGAGACCGCTTCTTCTTTGTGATCCTATTTGTATGATCCTGTTTGTTGACTTGATCACTTTCAATGCCGTGCGGTTATCTTCCATTGTTTCCGCGAATGGTTTTTCAACATACGCATCACAACCCGCTCTCACCGCTTCAATGGCATGCAGCGCATGTTGAAAGTCGGCCGTACCGATGAATACAGCATCCACCAGTTTCTTATCATACAATTCTTCGTTGTTGCGGCAACCAACGATATCATGTCCCATCTTTTCTTTCCAGAAAGCAACACCTTCATCCCTGCGCACACTCCAGATATCGGAGACGGCAACAAAATCAAAATTCAACTCTTTATAATGATTCATAAAGCAAGGCGCATGTGATGACCTGTGACGATCGGAGAAACCAACGGCTCCTACGCGTACACGATCATTGGCCCCGATTATGCGATCATAACTTTTAGCGCTGAATGCATTTGCGCCTAAATAGATCCCGGCGCTTGTGATTGCGCCTTTCTTTATAAACTCCCTGCGTGACTGTGACATAGTTTTTTTTGTTTTGCAGTTAACTGATTTTTTTATTCCCCGCAGATCTCGCTCATTTACGCAGAGAAAAAATGCGGGCGCCACTCAACCTGTTGAAGCTTTATTATTTTACTATTTTAATTCTTTGATCTTAATGCTGCGATAGGACACGGCATTTCCATGATCCTGCAAAAGGATATGTCCTTTAGCCGCTTCTCCAAAATTTTTCCACACAGCATACTTACTCGCTGCTACAAGGTTTTTGTATTCTCTCGAACCCCTGATATACTCCAGCACTTTTACGCCATTGAGATAATGCTCCACTTTATCATTGGGATAAACAACAACTCTTGCAAAGTTCCAGTTTCCGATCGGGCGCAGGAAACGTTTTTGCTTATCAGCCGTCATCAGATCATAGAGAGAAGCCAATGTGCGGTTGCCATCCCTGCCCAATTTCGCATCGGGATGTAATGAATCATCCAAAACCTGGTATTCGAGACCAATTGCAGAACCCTGGCTATTTTCTTCTAATGTCACAAAATATTTTACACCGCTATTGGCGCCGGGAGTCAGTTTGAATTCAAAAGAAAGATCGAATCCCGCGAATTGTTCGTTGGTAACGATATCGCCGCCATTGCGTGATTCCTTACCATCAGATGCAACAACATTGATCGTACCATTATTGATCGTCCAGCCCTGGTCAGGAAAACTACTTCCTTTTGCTGCTTTCCATCCTTTATTCGTTTTGCCATCGAATAACAAACGCCAGCCATCTTTTTTCTCGTAAGCATTCAATGTATTGGGAACAAAGTTGGATACATAAATATTAGCAGGGAATGGAGTTGGTTTCAAATTCGTTGTTTGAATACGGATATTCTTAAAACAAACTTTTTTACCTGCCTGGTCAGGTCGCTTGATCGCATGCACCTGCAAACCAATAAATCCTTTTGCATCGATCGTATCAACAACATAGGCACAGGGAACACCATTCACCCATGTTTTCATTTCGTTGCCGATACACTCAACACGGTAATGGTTATACTCTTTCTTTTTATAAGCATTCTGTGCAGCCGCATTCAGTTGCATGGGATAAAGCCAATCCCTGCGACCCTCGTCATAGATCCCGCCAGTCCAGCGACGTACTGTAGGGTCAATTTCACATTGACGGCCATAGACCCTGCCTTCACCATTAAAAGCTTTGGGATCAAAATGGCTCCTTGTTTGAATACCGGCATTTCCTTCTTCATCTTCAACCCACACATCAGCCTCTAAAATAAAATCGCCATATTCCTTTTCAGTAACGAGGAATGTGTTGCGTGAGCTGGCAACAGTGCGGCCAACGATCACTCCATCCTCTACACTGTATTCTGCCTTTCCGCCTAATCGTTTCCAACCGGTAAGATCTTTACCATTAAATAAATTCTGCCATCCTGCAGTGGGGGTTTGTGCCGAGGGGGAAATTGAAGCGAGAAGTGAAAGACCGACTAAAAATTTTTTTGCTGTCATGATTATTACACCGGGTTTATTAAAAAAAGTTTGTTGTTTTTCAAATGTATTGGTTATTTCCGCAGTAATGCAGTTGCACACCATAATATTGGCGCTTGTCCATGCAAATCACCAATATTTTTTTTCCTGTCTAAATAGTACTGACGATCGTTCTTCTTATTAGTGCCTTCACATACTTCGGAAATATCATTGCTTTCATTAATGTAAGTGATCAATTTCAACCACGCTTTTCTTGCAGCAGGTGCATAGGTCTTCTGATCGAGCCACCCTTCTTTCACTCCTGTAATAAATGCGCAGGTAAACATACCTGTACAGGAAGTTTCCGCCCATGATGCCGGATCATCAATCAACTGGTGCCACATACCATCTTCTCCCTGGTATTTTAATAATGATGACATCATTAATTTATATCCCTTCATAATACGACCATAGTTGGGATTGTTCTTCGGCAATGATCGCAGCAGTTCGCTCATGCCGACTGCCATCCAGCCATCTCCACGTCCCCAGAAGAATGGAACATCAGGTGCATGATAAAAGAGACCATTCTCTTTTTGCAATGTATCAAGGTAGAGCACCATTTCTCTCGCAGCACGGTTAATATATGTTGTATCACCCGTAGCACGATAAGCCTGTGCCTGCACCGCTGTGATCATAAACATATCATCGATCCACATCCGCGTTTGCCAGGTCATCCCTTTATTATAATAATGATATGATTCTGGTTTCACTCTCGAACCTTCAGGCGGCCCCCATTGCTTGTCGGCAATACGCTTGCCCAGGTCGAGATAACGCTGCTCTTTTGTTTGCATGTATAATTCGAGCGGAACAGATCCAAAAACAGAATAGTCAACATGATCAGGTTTTGGGATTAATGTATCCCTGCTGCCAAATAATGGTTCGAATCGTTCTGCCAATTTTCCCGTTAATGCTTTATCATTTGTTGCTTTCGCGAATATTAGCGCTCCATACCATGTGCATGTTTCGGGATAGGTAATTACTTTGGGTGGCGTAGTCCTATTGAAATTGGTATGGGGAGTTGCTACAAACCGATTGGCAACCCTTACTCCTATTTCTTTTGGAGAAGCTCCTTTTGGCCAACTTTTGAATTCGGCAATTTCAGTTTTTGTTTGTGTGTAAATGACGCCGGGCAGCAATAGCAAACACATTGCACCCATGAACATTATTTTTATCATATATTGTTTCATTCGTCTTTTTATTTAGTGGCTAATTGCCATACCCGATATTAGCCAGGGCCTGTTTACCCAAACGGTCTTTTAACTGTGACAGGTAAAGACTTGCAGGGATAACAGGGGTGCCATGAGAATCATAAATGCCTTCCGGCAGCATTGTTTGATTGTTATAGCTGATCGAACCAACTTCGTTTGAGCCGGGGATTGTTCTTTTTTGTTGCTCGCCTATACTACCAATGACCCAGTTAGCTGAACCCGGCGGCATTTGATTAAGATATGATTTTGCTTTACAGTTCCATGCAACGGCCCAGCCAATTGCCCATCCATGACCCGAACCCATTACACCGCGGTTCATAAAATCAATACCGCCGTCAGGAACATTGCAACCGTCAACCAATAACCCTGTCGCCCAACGCTGGTGTGGTTGTATCCATCCATTGCCCCGGACTGTACAATTCAATACCACTACTGGTCCGGTTACTTTTGCACCGGTGCCAAAGAAAAAAAGATTATCGCCTGTGATACTGCATCGGTTGAATAATAACTGCTGGCCGCTTCCATTAAGATCTGCAGGTTTTGCTGCCCCGATTGTTGGAACGTTGTGAATGATGCTCACGTTATCAACTGTAATTCTTCTGCCTGTAACACTGACACTGTTTACTGTGTTAAATATCTCAATATCTTTTGCCCATCCATCTGAAAGGCCGCTCATAGTAAACGCACGGTGATGCCCTTCATCAATGGTAACAGATTGTGCAGGTGAAAGAATGCGAAAATTT
The DNA here is from genome assembly GCA_036383615.1 of Chitinophagaceae bacterium. Lineage (GTDB taxonomy): Bacteria > Bacteroidota > Bacteroidia > Chitinophagales > Chitinophagaceae > CADEDV01. Next base: position 2,684 of record DASVNY010000783.1, on the reverse strand, counting down.
TCAATGCCGACCTGCGTGAGCAGACCAGTAGTAGTGATCTTTTGCACAGTTACAGATGGTGAAATATATTTTGCATCATACGAATCATTCAACGGCACATCTACCGTGATCTTATTTTTTTCAATATTTGTAATCGTTCGTTCTGTTGTTATATCACCACTGATCCAGGTTTGTTTTTTCCCGTTCCGTACCAATTGATGCATTCCCATGAACTCGACCCATGCATCCGTGACGGATCTTGTTATACGAATGGTATCTCCCCGTTTAAATCCTGAAGCATTGGCCACAGTAAAAGAAGTGGATCCTGACGGAACATATCGGTCCGCAATGATGGTTGCTTCTCCTGTAGCTTTAGTCTTAACATCTCCTTTTACTATAACGGCAATATGTGGCTTCCCTGTTAAATTAAGAACCGTTCCCTTGTCGGCTGAGCCGCCTCCTCTCAACACTATACCGCTTGTATTGATAACTAAAGGTTTTTCACAATCATACACACCGGGATTCAATAAAACAGCTCCCCTGAAACCATTCACCAGGTTCATTTTCGAGACTTCATCAATTGCATTTTGTATGGCAGTTGAATTATCCCCGGCAATTGGATCCAGGCTGATCTTTATATCAACCAAAGGGATTTTTACACCTCCGCCCATGTAACCTGCATAAGAAAAATCCATGATCTTATCACCGGCTGCAAGTGTTTTATACAGCAGTTTCCCTTTTGTGCCAGTATATACCCATTGGCTTGTTGCAGGAGCCTGCGCCATTAAAACAGTACTGCAAAGGAGTTCAGCCAATACTACAAATAAAAAGTATCGTGTTGTTCTTTTCATATTATTAGCCTGGCTACCTTTTATTAAAATATCTTTTTATTCAGTCGTAATGCCAATTGGGCCTCAAATAATGACTGCGGCTTTACGGCCTTACCCTGTGATTCATTGATACCCGCATTTTCAAAATCAACTTTTGTGTTTGATTGAAACCCCACCAGTATCGGTTGTGCGATAGTATAGTTTCTGCGACGATTCATGTCCCAGAAATTATAATGCTGGTCCTTGGCTGATTTATGATAGAAGTTCCAAAGCACTAAATATTTTCCGTGATGAGGATGCCCGGGTTCAGGGCCACCCAGGTTGTAAAATACACCTCCATCAATATCATCAAAAAGTGTAGCATAAGGCTGACCCGAATGAATATCGAAATTCTGATCAGTACCTAATGAACATTGCGTGATCACCGTTCCCGATGCACCGTAACCAGTACCGGCACCATGATGCTGCGCATTATTGAAATGACAATTTTTGATCAGCACACCATAGCCTGTTCTTGCATGCACAGAGGTATGACCTTTCTTTCCAACAAACTGCACATTCAATACACTAACCTGGTAACCGGCACGCATCATCACCGCTTCATTCCAGTCGCTGAATATGCAATTGCGTATCCAACTGTTTTTTACATACTCCATGCCCACTGCTTCATAGGCATTATCATGGATAGCATTTTTGTGATGCACGAAATCTTCAGGATAATTTTTCCAGTTGCTGGTAAATAAAATATCCTCGATGCCGCATTCTTCTATACTCTTAAAAGCCACCAGGTCCCAATCAGCATTGCTCACCATTTTCACATCGAGATGCAACGGGTTTTTAAATTTTACCTTATTACCCTGTATCGTTTCTATAGTATGAATTTCAGCGATACTCATCCCACCTTTTTCACCAAACAATCTTGTCCATACCGGTTTTAATGGAAGAGGAGCGAAATAATCGCGGGTGTACTCTTCACTTTTATGACGCAACACTACATCCTGCCCTGCTTTCAATGAGGAAGCATCCAATACTTCCACCCAAAAACTTTCTCTTTCAGCATTCTTAATAACAGTTGCCAGCTTGGGTGTTTTATTTTCTGCGGGTTTGAAAAGTATCAACCGGCTTCCCACCCACATATTTGCCTGGTAAATCTCAGTGCCGCCTTGCCCGCTGCCACTTCCTTTTAAAACAATATTGCTTTCGCTGATCGTTATTTGTTTCCTGTTATTCGTATCTGCAGAAAGTAAAAATTTACCGGGAGGAAAGAATACCACGCCACCACCAGGATTATTCTCTGCCGCATCAATAGCGGCCTGGATACCGGCCTCATCTGATTTATCGTCATTGGGCAAAGCGCCAAAGTCGGTTACCTTGAAATATTTTCTTTTGCTTACACCAGGAATTTCTTTCTCTGAAAAATGATAACCTGCATAAGAGAAATCCGGGAGTGTGGGTGTTTTACCAGCCTTCTTCGCTTCTATAAAATCTGTCCATAAAGGAGTAGGCTGCTGTGCAGATATTGTAGCATATGTGATACTTGCAAAAAATAATATAGTGAGTTGCTTCATGTTTATTTTATTTTTTCACCACATAGAATCTTTGCTCTATTGTGTTCCTATGTATCTATTGTGCCTATGTGGCAAATCATACTGTATTTTTTTGCTACGATCAACGCGGGAACCTTTTAATTTTTTCCCTTTTTAAATTTGTTTGCTTTGAGTTTCACTTCTGTGCTTTGCTCATCCATTTTCACAAACTCATTTACTTTCCTTCCACCTTCACTTTAGTTATATATGCTTTCTCCACGTTCTCCAATCGCACAATAGCTTCCGCGCCTGTGGTGGCCGGCACCTGCCAATCGTTTAATTCGATATC
>DASVNY010000782.1:0-7653 GCA_036383615.1 Chitinophagaceae bacterium | reverse complement strand
AAGGCATTGCTCCTGAAATGCAGTCGAGGATATTTGTGCCCAACTTCACCACCAAATCCAGTGGCACAGGCTTAGGTCTCGCGATGTGTAAAGGCATCGTAGAGCAGGCAAAAGGAAGGATTTGGTTTGAAACAGAAAGAGGAAAAGGAACGATATTTTTTGTGGAGCTTCCCTTAGCAGAGAGTTGATCAGATCTTTTTCAACGCTCTTCTCTTTGCCAGGAAATTCTCAAACTCTTTCAGTGAAAAACTACTCAGGTTGTTTTCTTTTGTGAGCCCGCCTTTTTGCGCCGCAAGCACTCCATACTTTATATCATCATATCCATCCAATGCGTGAGCATCTGGGTCTATAGAAAGTAATACTTTCTTTTCAAGCGCATACTTTATCCATTTCCAGTCGATATCCAGCCTTCTTGGGTGAGCATTCAATTCAATGGCCACATGATTGGCGGCACAGGCATCAATTATCTTTTTGTGGTCAATGGGATAACCATTTCTGCTCAGCAACAAGCGACCGGTCATATGGCCCAAAATGGTTGTATAAGGGTTCTCAATTGCTTTCATCAGCCGCATCATAGCTTTCTCTTCATTCATCTTTAAATTGCTATGAACAGAAGCAATGATGAGATCGAAAGTGGCCAGTATTTTATTGTCATAATCCATACTGCCATCATTGAGGATATCACATTCGATGCTCTTGAATATTTTAAAAGGCTTGAGCTTCTTATTTAGTTCATCAACATAGCGATGCTGTTCTCTTATTCTTTCTTCCGTCAGCCCATTTGCATACGCTGCTGCTTTGGAGTGGTCGGAGATGATCAGGTATTCAAAACCTCTTTTAATACATTCATTGGCCATTTCTTCGATGGTGTTACTGCCATCGCTCCAGTTGCTGTGACTATGTATCACCGATCTTACATCAGCCGGTTGTATCACTACAGGCAATGCGTTCTTCTTTGCTTTTTCAATGATCGCTGCCGATTCACGGATATAAGGCGGAACAAAAGTGATCTTTGCTTTTGTGAAGATGATCTCGTCATTTTCGGTCTCATCTCCTTTGTATTGTAATTTGGGAAAGGCTTTTTGAAAGGCATCAACAAACTCAGCATTGCCTGTTGTTTGAAACAGTTTTTCGGCCCTGTTTCCTTTTCCATGATAAAGCCGAAGCTTTAAACCATTTTTCAGTTTATAAAGAATGCTGCTGTCGGTCTCTTCCAATAACTCAGGTGGCTGTGCTGTTTGAAATTTTGTTTTTATGGAAGCAATGTCCTCGAGGATCACAAATTCCAGTTCTTCTATGGTTAATTCTTGTCTGCGGTAAGCGCCTGTTACTCTTACTGTATCAGGAGAAAATATTTTTTTCAGGTAAGCATCCACCTGCGGAAACAGTATTTCTAGTTCAGCATACAAATAATGTCCCTGGTTCTGCAGGTAGAATTCAATAGCCTCAATAACATTTTGCTGTGTTTTTTCACCAAAGCCTTTGTAAAGTGTTAAACGATTTTCATTGCAGGCATACAGTAATTCACCAATGGATTCAAGTTCCATCTCTTTCCAGATGGTGTGGATCTTTTTAGGGCCAATGCCTTTTATGTTCAGCATTTCGATCACACCGGGTGGTGTTTTAGTGATAAATTCATTTAAGACTTCCATCTTCCCGGTATCAAGCATTTCGATCACTTTCTTGCCGATGCTGTCACCAATGCCTTTTATCCCAAAAAGTTTTTCGCGGGGGGTATCTTTTAGCTGCAGCGGCATTTTTTCGATGTTGTAGGCCGCGATGGAGTAGGTCTTTGTTTTGAAAGAATTTTCACCATTAATGTCCATTAGTTTGGACAGGAGGGAGAAATTATCTGCGATGGTGTAATTGTCCATAGATGCAATTTACAAAGTCCGTATAAAGTCTGACGGTCCCCGTCTGACCTTATTTTGATGCGAGAAAATAGCAACTTTTACCAATGAAAAAGTCCCGGTAAACCGGGACTTCTATTACTTTTAAGAAACTTCGAAACTTATTTCTTTTTCTTTGCTGCTTTTTTAGCGGCTTTCTTTTTTGGAGCAGCTTTTTTCTTTGCAGCTTTTTTCTTTGTTGCCATTTTGTTTGAATTTAATGTTTAGTAAAAATGGGTTAACGACAGTAAAAATAATAATTATTTTATACTACCCAAATTTTTTTTATCCGAAGAGTTCTCCGGACCACAAAACTGCAACGTGAAAGAAATGCATTAAGCTTCTGCGATGTTTACAGAAACATAGGTTCTGTTGCTTCTTCCTTTACGGAATTCAACAACACCATCATTCAATGCAAACAAAGAATAATCTTTTCCAACACCTACATTCTTTCCAGGATGATAAACAGTACCACGCTGACGAACGATGATGTTACCGGCAATAGCAGGTTGACCGCCGAAGATTTTTACACCAAGACGCTTGCTGTGTGAGTCGCGGCCGTTCTTTACACTACCTTCACCTTTCTTATGTGCCATGATTTATTTGTTTATTAGTTGAGTTGTTTATTAGTTTATTTGTTTTGCAGTTGTTAGTTAACCAATAACCTAATTAACCAGTTAACCAATCAACCCGTAAACCTTAAGCGATACTTGTAACTTTAATTTGCGTGTAAGCTGTTCTGTGACCTTTCTTTTTGTGAAAGCCTTTTCTTCTTTTCTGTTTGTAAGCGATCACGGTATCACCTTTCACCTGGTCAACGATCTCAGCTTTTACTTTTGTTTTTACATCTGAACCGGCCGTCAGTTTACCATCGGTATCAACCAATAAAACTTCCAGTTCAACTTTATCACCGGCTTTGCCCTCAACATGAGGAACATATAATGTTTGGTCTTTTTCAACCTTAAATTGCTGGCCGGCTACTTTTACTACAGCTATCATACTATTAAAATTAGGACGGCAAAGGTAAGGGGAAAATCGGTACCTGCAAACGGGGAATCAAAGTTTTATGTGTATAAAATGACCCATGTTTGCGGGGGCTTCCTTTATATTTGTAAACCCTATCCTTATTGGAGGGGTTGTTATTGAGTGTTTCAGCGCAGAACGTATGAAAATCAAGTCTTTCTTAGCCAGGCCTTTCGCTTCATATATATATAAAGGTATCCGCAAAGGTATGACCACAGCGGTGGCCGACCAGGAAAATATCCTCAAATCGTTGATTAAAACGGGCCGGACAACCGATTTTGGAAAGGAATCGGGCTTTGCCGCGGTTAATAATTACCAGGAATTTAAACAGGCCGTCCCGATCCGCGATTATGAACAAATGCGCCCATGGATCGATAAGATCAAAGAGGGGCGTCATAATATTCTATGGAAAGGCAAACCCATTTACTTTGCCAAAACATCCGGCACCACGAGCGGCACCAAATACATCCCGATCACCAACGACTCGATCCCCAACCATATCAATACGGCCCGAAATGCTTTATTATGTTATATGGCCGAAAGCGGCAATTCACTTTTCGCAAACGGGAAGATGATATTTTTATCAGGCTCTCCGGTATTGGAAAGAGTAGGAGGTGTTCCCACGGGCAGGTTGAGCGGGATCGTTAATCATCATGTGCCGAAATATTTGCGCACTAACCAGCTTCCCTCGTATGAAACAAACTGTATCGAGGATTGGGAAACCAAGTTGAATAAGATAGTTGATGAAACTATAAGTAAGGATATGACACTCATCAGCGGCATTCCACCATGGATGCAAATGTATTTTGATGAGCTGATCAATAGAAGCGGGAAAAAAGTTGGTGAACTGTTTCCCAACTTTAGCGTGATGGTACAGGGAGGAGTGAACTTTGAACCTTATAAAGCAAAATTGTTGGAAAGCATCGGCAGAAAAATAGATACAATAGAATTATTCCCTGCCAGCGAAGGTTTCTTTGCTTTCCAGGATTCACAACATGCAGAAGGGTTACTGCTGAACACGAATAGCGGTATCTTCTTTGAATTTGTACCAACTGCCGAGATATTTAATGATAACCCAACGAGACTATCATTAAAAGATGTGAAAGTGGGAGAGAATTATGCCTTGATCATAAACAGTAATGCAGGACTATGGGGATATAACCTGGGTGATACGGTGAAATTTGTTTCAACCGATCCATACCGCTTAGTGGTTACAGGAAGAACAAAGCATTTTATTTCAGCTTTTGGCGAACATGTGATCGGTGAAGAAGTTGAATACAGTATGTTGAAAGTAGCAGCGGAGGAAAATATACATATCACTGAATTTACAGTGGCTCCTTTTGTAAGTAACAATGATGGAAAATCTTATCACGAGTGGTTTGTAGAGTTTGAGAATAAACCTGGTGATATACAAGCGTTCGCAAAGAAGCTCGATGAGAACCTGAGAAAGAAGAATGTTTATTATGACGACCTGATCGGCGGAAATATCCTCACACCTTTAAAGATCACTCCCGTGCGTAAGAACGGGTTTATTGATTACATGAAATCAATCGGTAAATTGGGTGGACAGAACAAGGTGCCTCGCCTCAGTAATGACCGTAAGATAGCGGATGAATTGACGAAATGGACAGAAGGATAATGGTCAATAGTCAATAATGTTATGTTGAAACTCACTATTGGCTATTCACCGTTCACTATTCACGGACAACAGATAACTGACAACTGAAAAATGGATCAACAACAACAAAAGCGCATTGCCATATTTGGTTCTACTGGTTCAATAGGGACCCAGGCATTGGATGTTATTGCAGCCAATCCCGATAAATTTTCAGCAGAAGTTTTAACGGCGCATAACAATGAAGAACTGTTGATAAAACAGGCATTGCAATTCAATCCTAACATCGTCGTAATTGGTGATGAAAAAAAATATGCGAAAGTAAAAGACGCCCTTGCATCAACAGATACCAAAGTATTTACGGGTGAAAAAGCATTGGAGGAAGTAGCAGCAATGGATTGTTACGACCTGATGCTGGCAGCTATTGTAGGTTACGCGGGATTGAAACCAACATTAAAAGCAATTGAGAACGGGAAGGCGATTGGTCTTGCTAATAAAGAGACATTGGTGGTGGCCGGTGATATCGTAATGAAAAAAGCTGTTGAGAACAGGGTCCCGGTTATTCCTGTCGATTCAGAACATTCAGCTATTTTCCAATGCCTTGTTGGTGAAACAAGAAATAAAATTGAAAAGGTCATTCTCACAGCGTCCGGCGGGCCTTTTATCGGTCGAAAGCCCAACTACCTGGTAAATGTGAAGAGGGAACATGCTTTGCAACATCCCAACTGGAGCATGGGCGCCAAGATCACTATCGACTCGGCAACATTAATGAATAAGGGCCTGGAGATGATTGAAGCAAAATGGTTATTTAATTTACGTCCCGAGCAGATACAGGTGGTTATTCATCCACAGAGTATCATTCATAGTATGGTGCAGTTTGAAGATGGAAGTATCAAAGCGCAAATGGGTTTGCCGGATATGAAATTGCCTATTCAATATGCAATGGCATTTCCAAGACGTATCCCCAACCAGTTTCCCCGCTATGATTTTAAAAAGGTGAATACGTTAACATTTGAAGACCCCGATATAAAAACTTTCCGCAACCTGGGGCTGGCTATTGAAGCATTGAAAAAGGGAGGCAATCTTCCTTGTGTGCTTAATGCAGCCAATGAGATCGCTGTCTATGCTTTTCTCCGCAACAGGGTTAATTTCCTGGATATGACCGATGTGATCGAAAGAGTAATGGAGAGAGTGCCTTTTATTGAGAATCCTACACTGGTGGAATATTTTGAAAGCGACGGGGAGGCTCGTAACTTTGCCGCCGACCTTATAAAATTATAATTTCCAAAACGCTGAATCGACAGGATTCAGTTTTTTGTTTTAGAACCATCAAGTATGAATTTATTAGCTATCAACTGGGCGAATGTGGGTTTGCAGGCAGGGCAATTGTTGCTTGCTTTATCGATACTGATCGTCCTGCATGAATTTGGTCACTATATAACGGCCCGCTGGTTCAAGTGCCGGGTAGAGAAATTCTTTTTATTCTTCGATCCCTGGTTTGCATTGGTAAAAAAGAAGATCGGTGATACGGTATATGGTATTGGCTGGTTGCCATTGGGAGGTTATGTGAAGATATCGGGAATGATCGATGAAAGCATGGATAAGGAAGCGATGAAACAACCACCCAAAGAGTGGGAATTTCGCAGCAAACCAGCCTGGCAACGATTGATCATTATGCTCGGAGGTATTATTATGAACGTGCTGGTGGCTTTTGTTATTTATGCTTTTGTACTGATGATATGGGGGGAAAAGAATATACCTACTGCAAGTGTTAAGAATGGTATTTGGGTAACGGACTCGTTGATGTACAAATTTGGCTTTCGTAACGGCGACAAGGTTATTTCTGTAAACGATAAACCGGTAGAATATTTTGAAGATATCCAGTTGAAAGTACTTGTGGGAGGAAGAAAGGTATTGGTCGAGAGGAACGGGAAAGACACTGTTTTAGATCTGCCGGTTAATCTGATTGGTAAACTGGTTAGCAGGAAAGATAAAAAGCGTCAGCTTATTACCACCAGGGTTCCGGCTATTGTAGGTGAGTACGAGAAAAAAGATACTTCTTATGGTAAGCAGGCAGGGTTGCAGGCATTTGATAAAATAGTATCTGTTGATTCGGTAGCTGTGCAATTTTATGATGATATCTCACCTATACTTGCAAAACATAAAAACGGTAATGTAGCATTAAGCATAGACAGGGGTGGAAAGATGGTAAGCCTAACTTCAAAAGTTACGGCCGATGGGCGTATTGGAATTCCACTTTTAGAAGATGAGCAATATGATAGCCTTGGAGTATATGATGTGATCCATACCAAATATGGACTCTTTGCTGCCTTTCCGGCAGGGGTGAGAAAAGCTGGCGAAAAATTGCAAAGCTATGTTGACCAGTTTAAGCTTATTCTCAATCCCGAAACAGAAAGTTATAAAGCGATCGGTGGTTTCAAAGCAATAGGATCAGTGTTTCCGACATATTGGAGTTGGGAAGCGTTTTGGAACATTACCGCCTTTTTGTCAATCATTTTAGCTTTCATGAACTTATTACCGATCCCCGCATTGGATGGGGGGCATGTAATGTTCACGTTATATGAAATTGTGACAAGACGAAAGCCTAATGAGAAGTTTTTAGAATATGCCCAGATAGTTGGTATGATTTTGTTGTTTGGATTAATGATCTACGCCAATGGGAATGATTGGTTTGGATGGGGCAGGTGATAAATGTAAAATGTAGAATTTAAAATTTAAAATGTAAAAGTGAACGACTTTCCCTTTTACATTTTACATTTAATATTTTACATTTCTAACCGGGGGAACGATGAAAATGTAAAATGTAGAATTTAAAACTTAAAATGTAAAAGTGAACGACTTTCCCCCTTTTACATTTTACATTTAATATTTTACATTTCTAACCGGGGGCGTTTGGTTTTGACAGCATAGATCTTTGAAAGTGTAAGCATGTCCTGCGTTGCATAATTAGCAGGTAAATCTGAATATGCAAACCATAAATGGCAATACTCAGTATGCCATGGCTGCCTAATCAGTGATTAGATAGTCATTAGGGCCGCGTAGCAGGTTAGCCTGTTTCCAAGTTATGCCGCCGACTCAAAACAAAATAGGATGCTGCAACGGAAG